>NZ_BAAJYR010000020.1:0-33077 GCF_057546605.1 Acidovorax sp. KPB24-03
TGGATGTACATCTCCCTGATGCGCGCCGTCGGCTGGGCCACCGTCAAGAAGGTGCCGCCCAAGCTGCGCCTGGGCGCCGTGAAGCCGGTGGCCGACGAGCACACGCTGGAGGCGCTGATCGCCAACCGCTACGAAGTGATGGCCGGCTACGCCCGCGGCGTGCGCCAGGCCTGCCGCGAGGAGCTGGCGGCGCTCAAGGCGCGCAAGGCCGACGTCTCCGTGCTGCGCGCCGCGCGCCGCTGGGCCCACCGTGATGCCGAGAAGGTGCCCGCCCGCGCCAAGCCGCACCTGGCCCAGGCCCGCGCCGCCCATCCGGTGCTCGACAAGATGATGACCATGCGCGAAGAACTGCGCCAGCTGTGGCTGAACACGTCGCAGTCGCGTGAGCAGCTCACGGCCGACCTGCAGGGCTGGTGCCACCGCGCCGAGGAAAGCGGCGTGGCGGCCCTGCGCGAGTTTTCGCTGCGGCTGCGCGCGGCGCAGGTCTGACCCTCAGGGACTGCCGGGTCGGCAACGCTTCGGCGTCCCAGGGCCGACCCGTGTCGGCTGCGGCTCAGTGCGCTGCGCCGACCTCGCCGGACGCCCGCGCTCCGCTGGCTGCGGCAGCATGCCACCGGGCCTTCATCCATCCCCAGGCCTGCGCCAGGGCGCCGGGCTGCGGCACCGCTTCGATCAAGACAGCGCGCACCGGCCAGCGGCCCGGGTTACCCAGGCGCACCCAGGTGGTGGGCGCACCGCTGTCCTGGGTGAGCGCCTGCCCGGCCACCAGCGTCTGCTGGCCCACATGCAGCACCTGCCCGCAGACCAGCGGGCCGAATCCCAGGGCGATGTCGCCCTCCAGCGCCCGGAGCGTGCTGGCGGGGGGCAGGCAGGCCAGCACGTGCTGCCCCGGCTCGATGTCCAGAACAAGGCGCAGGGCAGGGGGGGCGGTGGTGGCAGTGGCAGTGGCGGTCGGGCGGGTGGCTTGCGTCATGGCGGACTCCTTCGATGAGGGCTCCAGCGTAAGAAAAGCCGGCCTTTTGGGGCAGGTACAAGCGCCACCGGCGGCAGGTAGAACAGCCGCGATCGACAGGGGGCTGTTATGGTTCGCCATGTTCCATCCTGTATCTGTTCCGGTGCGCGGTGCCGGGGCATGATGGGATTCCCGCTTGCCGCGCGCGGGGCCTGGCGCGCGGGTTCTTCCGATGCCTGCCATGTCCCGCCCTGCCGATCCCCGAGAGACCACCCCCCTGTACCGCCAGCTGGCGGCCCTGTACGAGCAGGCGATCGCCGCCGGCAGTTTGCAGCCGGGCATGCGCATGCCGTCGGTGCGCGAGCTGTGCCAGCGCCACCAGGTGAGCCTGACGACCGCGCTGCAGGTGCTGCGGCACCTCGAATCCCAGGGAAGCGTGGAGGCCCGCGAGCGCGTGGGCTACTTCGTGCGCGAGCCCGGCGGCATGGCGCTGCCCGGCGCGCGCGAGCCCGAATTGCTGGAGCCGCTGCCAGACGACCCGAGCGTTTTCGCCGGCATCAACGAGCGCATCTCCATGTTCCTGGAAAAGGCGCGCCGCGCCGGCCGGGTGCCGCTGGACCTGGGCAGCGCCATGCCGGCGCCCAGCCTGTTCGATGCCCGGGCGCTGAACCGGCTGGCGCAAAGCCTGCTGCGCGAGCAGCCCGACATCCTCGTCTACGGACCCTCGGCGCCCACCACCCACGTGGAGTTCCAGCAGGCGATGGCCCGCCATGCGCTGACGTTCGGGGTGTGCCTGGCGCCCTCCGACATCGGCGCCACCCATGGCAACTCGGAGGCGGTCACCCTGGCGCTGGACGCCATCGCCGAGCCGGGCGACGTGATCGCGGTGGAGTCGCCGACGTTCTTCGGCATCCTGCAGGCCATCCAGGTGCGCGGCCTGAAGGCGCTGGAGATTCCCTGCAGCCCGCACACCGGCATTTCGCTGGAGGCGCTGGAACTGGCGGCGCGCAACGAGCCGCGCTTGAAGGGCGTGGTGGTGGTGCCCCACCTGCAGATGCCGCAGGGCAGCGTGATGCCCGATGCGCACAAGGAACGCCTGGTGGCGCTGTGCGTGGAATACGGGCTGGCACTCGTCGAGGACGACATCTACCGCGAGTTCGTCGAGTCGCCCCGCGCGCTGCGGCCCGCCAAGGCCTGGGACAAGGTGGGCGATGCCGGGCAGGTGATCTATTGCGCCTCGCTCAGCAAGAGCTTCGCGCCCGGCCTGCGCCAGGGCTGGATGAGCGCCGGGCGCTGGCAGGCCCGGGTGCAGATGCTCAAGTTCGCCCGCACGCGCAACATGCAGACCTGGTCCCAGTTGCTGGCCGCGCGCAGCGTGGACTCACCAGCGTACGAGCGCCACATGCGCCGCATGCGCACCCAGTTGCGTGTGCAGCGGGAGCATTCGGCGCGCGCGGTGGCGCGGTACTTTCCGGTGGGCACGCGGCTGAGTTTGCCGCCGGGCGGGATCAGCCTGTGGCTGGAGCTGCCCCCCGACATTTCCACCACGCGCCTGTACGACCAGGCCCTGCAGTGCGGCATCCGCATCGCGCCGGGCCCGATGTTCTCCAACACCGGGCGCTACGAAAACTTCCTGCGCCTGAGCTGCGGCATGCCGTTCACGCCCGAGGTGGAGGAGGCCTACCGCACGCTGGGCACGCTCATGGCCCAGCAGCGCGCCGAGCCGGCACTGCGCCGCGCGGCCTGACGCGCCCGCTGCCGAGGCAGGCGCCGATAAGCAACACACCGGCCAGCGAACATGCATGGCGCGGCGGGCATAAAAAAAACCGCCCGGGGTGCCTGGCGGTTTTTGAAGGGGCCTGAGGCTGAATTACTTCAGCTTCATTTCCTTGTATTCGACGTGCTTGCGAGCTTTTGGATCAAATTTCATGATCAGCATCTTCTCGGGCATCGTCTTCTTGTTCTTGGTGGTGGTGTAGAAGTGGCCGGTACCCGCAGTGGATTCCAGCTTGATCTTGTCGCGTCCGCCTTTGCTTGCCATGGTGCTTCTCCTTAAGCTTGGCCACGTGCACGCAGGTCTGCGAGCACGGAGTCAATACCGTTCTTGTCGATCAAACGCAGGCCGGCGTTGGAGATGCGCAGGCGCACCCAGCGGTTTTCGCTCTCGACCCAGAAACGGCGGTATTGCAGGTTCGGCAGGAACCGGCGCTTGGTTTTGTTGTTGGCGTGGGAAACATTGTTCCCGACCATCGGGCCCTTGCCCGTGACTTCACATACGCGTGCCATGAGGACACTCCAATGTTTTCAACGGCCTTCGAGCGGGTGCCCTGCGGATCGCCAGCGAAGAACGCTTTGGATCGCAAGGCCTGCCGTCGGCCTCACCTCGCCAGTTCAGGGTGGCGGTAACCCGATTGCCGTGTCCAGGATGGCGCAAAGCCCGCCCAATTTCAGCAAAGCCGCGGATTATAGCCCGCTTTGTTCAGATGACGCCATCCTGCTCGAGAAAGCGCTGCGCATCCAGCGCGGCCATGCAGCCCGTGCCTGCGCTGGTGATGGCCTGGCGGTACACATGGTCCTGCACATCGCCTGCGGCGAAGATGCCCGGCACGCTGGTCTGCGTGGCGAAGCCCTTGAGCCCGCCCTGCGTGACGATGTAGCCGTTCTCCATGGTCAGCTGGCCTTCGAAGATGGCGGTGTTGGGCGAGTGGCCGATGGCGATGAAGCAGCCCTGCAGCGCGATGTCCTCGGTGCGGCCGTCCACCGTGCTCTTGACGCGGATGCCCGTCACGCCGCCGTCGTTGCCCAGCACCTCGTCCAGCGTGTGGAACAATTTCAATTCGATCTTGCCGGCCGCCACCTTCTCGTTGAGCTTGTCCACCAGGATGGGCTCGGCCTTGAACCGGTCGCGGCGGTGCACCAGCGTGACCTTGCGAGCGATATTGGACAGGTACAGCGCCTCTTCCACGGCGGTGTTGCCGCCGCCGACCACGCACACGTCCTGCTCGCGGTAGAAGAAGCCGTCGCAGGTGGCGCAGCCCGACACGCCGCGGCCCATGAAGGCCTCCTCGGACGGCAGGCCCAGGTACTTGGCCGAGGCGCCGGTCGCCAGGATGAGCGCGTCGCAGGTGTAGGTGCCGCTGTCGCCCTTGAGCGTGAACGGCCGCTGGCTGAAGTCCACCTGGTTGATGTGATCGAACACGATCTGCGTCTTGAAGCGCTCGGCATGCTCCAGGAAGCGCTGCATCAGGTCGGGGCCCTGCACGCCGTGCACGTCCGCCGGCCAGTTGTCCACTTCCGTCGTGGTCATCAGCTGGCCGCCCTGGGCGATGCCCGTGATGAGCACAGGGCTCAGGTTGGCGCGCGCTGCGTACACGGCGGCGGTGTAGCCGGCGGGGCCGGAGCCGAGGATCAGGACTTTGGCGTGTTGCGTGTTGGACATGGGAGGAAGGTAAATGTTTGTATGCGCCCGCGGCCGGGCTGGATGGGCAGATGGGACCGCAGCCGCGGAGTATCAACCCGCCGCCACCGGTGGATGGCGCCGCTTTTTCAATCGCGCCCATTGTAAGAAGCGATGAAAAGCCGGGCGCTCCACCGGGGCGCTCGGTGCCGCGACCGGCGCAAAAACCGCGCAATGCGCATGGGGTAAGCTTGGCCGCGCACGTTTATGACCTACTCCCTCAATACCCTCAATGCCTCCGCAGGCAAGTCGCCGCCCCGCAGCGGGGCCGCACGTTTCGGCCACGAGATCAGCCTGGTGCTCGGTCTCGTGGCCCTGGTTTTCTGGCTGCTGGCGTTGGCGACCTATTCGGGGCAGGACGCCGCCTGGTCCACCTCGGGCGTGGGCGACGGCCGGCTGATGGCCAACTGGGCCGGCCGCTTCGGTGCCTGGCTGGCCGACAGCAGCTATTTTGCGCTGGGCTTTTCGGTCTGGTGGTGCGTGGCCGCGGCGGTGCGGGCCTGGCTGTCTTCCCTGGCGCGCTGGATGCGGGGCGGCGAAGACGCCGGCGCCAATGCGCACAGCCCGATGGTGCGGCGCGCGATGTTCTGGGGCGGCCTCATCGTGTTGATGGCGGCCAGCACCGGGCTGGAGTGGTCGCGCCTGTACCGGCTGGAGTCCCTGTTGCCCGGCCATGCGGGCGGTGCGATCGGCTATCTCACCGGGCCTGCGGGCGTGAAGTGGCTGGGGTTCACCGGCTCGGGCCTGGTGGGCGTGATCCTGGTGGTGCTGGGCGCGGCGCTGGTGTTCCGCTTCTCCTGGGGCCACGTGGCCGAGCGGCTGGGCGGGCGCATCGATGCGCTGGTGCAGCTGGGTCGGGCCAAGCGCGAGAAGGCCAAGGACGTGGCCGTGGGCAAGCGCGCCGCGCGCGAACGCGAAGAAGTGGTGCTGGAGGAGCGCCACGAGGTCGAGCAGCACCATCCGCAGCCGGTGCAGATCATCGAGCCGGTGCTGTCCGACGTGCCCCAGAGCGCCCGCGTGGTGAAGGAACGCCAAAAGCCCCTGTTCACCGACATGCCCGACAGCCGCCTGCCGCAGGTCGATCTGCTGGACGGCCCGCCCGCGCAGCGCCAGGAGACGGTCTCTCCTGAAACCCTGGAGATGACCAGCCGCCTCATCGAGAAGAAGCTCAAGGATTTCGGCGTGGAAGTGCGCGTGGTTGCCGCCATGCCGGGCCCGGTCATCACCCGCTACGAGATCGAGCCCGCCACTGGCGTGAAAGGCTCGCAGATCGTGGGCCTGGCCAAGGACCTGGCGCGCTCGCTGTCGCTGGTCTCCATCCGCGTGATCGAGACGATCCCGGGCAAGAACTTCATGGCGCTGGAGCTGCCCAACGCCAAGCGGCAGTCGATCCGGCTGTCCGAGATCCTCGGCTCGCACGTCTACCACGAGGGCAAGAGCATGCTCACCATGGGCCTGGGCAAGGACATCGTGGGCAACCCCGTGGTGGCCGACCTGGCCAAGATGCCGCACGTGCTGGTGGCCGGCACCACCGGCTCGGGCAAGTCGGTGGGGATCAACGCCATGATCCTCTCGCTGCTCTACAAGGCCGAGGCGCGCGATGTGCGCCTGCTGATGATCGACCCCAAGATGCTGGAAATGTCGGTGTACGAAGGCATTCCGCACCTGCTGGCGCCCGTGGTCACCGACATGAAGCAGGCCGCCCACGGCCTGAACTGGTGCGTGGCCGAGATGGAGCGCCGCTACAAGCTCATGAGCAAGCTGGGCGTGCGCAACCTGGCCGGCTACAACGTGAAGATCGACGAGGCCAAGGCGCGCGAGGAGTTCATCTACAACCCGTTCAGCCTCACGCCCGAAGAGCCCGAGCCGCTGCAGCGCCTGCCGCACATCGTGGTGGTGATCGACGAGCTGGCCGACCTGATGATGGTGGTCGGCAAGAAGATCGAAGAGCTGATCGCCCGCCTGGCGCAAAAAGCGCGCGCGGCCGGCATCCACCTCATCCTGGCCACGCAGCGCCCCAGCGTGGACGTGATCACCGGGCTGATCAAGGCCAACATTCCGACGCGCATCGCCTTCCAGGTGAGCAGCAAGATCGACAGCCGCACCATCCTGGACCAGATGGGCGCCGAGGCCCTGCTGGGCATGGGCGACATGCTCTACATGGCCAGCGGCACCGGCCTGCCCGTGCGCGTGCACGGCGCCTTCGTGTCCGACGAAGAGGTGCACCGCGTGGTGAGCTACCTCAAGAGCCAGGGCGAACCCGACTACATCGAGGGCGTGCTGGAGGGCGGCACGGTCGATGGCGACGACGGCCCGCTGGGCGACGGGGACGGAGGCAGCGGCGAGAAGGACCCCATGTACGACCAGGCCGTGGAAGTGGTGCTCAAGGACCGCAAGGCCAGCATTTCGTATGTGCAGCGCAAGCTGCGCATCGGCTACAACCGCTCCGCCCGCCTGCTCGAAGACATGGAGAAGGCGGGCCTCGTGAGCGGCCTCACCACCAGCGGCCAGCGCGAAGTGCTGGTGCCTGCCCGCGGCGGCGGCGAATGAGCCGGCGGCCCTGGAAAAGCCGGCACCCGGCCTCAGATACCGAGAACCCATGAAAAAAATCATCCTCACCGCCCTGATCGCGGCCGCAGCCCAGTGCGCCAGCGCCGACGGCCTCAAAAGCCTCGAGTCCTTCATGAAGGGTGCGGCCGCCGGCCGTGCCGATTTCACGCAGACCGTCACCGCCCCCCCGAAGGACGGCGAGGCGGCGCGGACCAAGACGTCCAGCGGCACCTTCGAATTCCAGCGCCCCGGGCGTTTTCGATTCACCTACCAAAAGCCGTTCGAGCAGACCATCGTGGCCGACGGCAAGACGCTGTGGCTCTACGACGCCGATCTGAACCAGGTCACCCAGCGCGCGCAGGCCCAGGCCCTGGGCACCACGCCGGCAGCGCTGCTGGCCTCGGCGCCCGACCTGCAGGCGCTGCGCGCCGACTTCGCTCTGGAGTCGCAGCCCGAGCAGGACGGACTGCAGTGGGTGCTGGCCACGCCGAAGGCCAAGGACGGGCAGCTCAAGAGCGTGCGCGTGGGCTTCCAGGGCGAACGGCTCGCGGCGCTCGACATCCTGGACAGCTTCGGCCAGCGCTCGGCCATCCGCTTCACCAACGTGCAGTCGAGCGCCTCGCTGCCGGCCTCGACGTTCGACTTCAAGCCGCCAGCGGGCGCGGACGTGGTCAAGCAGTGACCGGCTGAAAGTCTTTTTGCTATTGTATTTGTAGCGTAATGCCCTAGTACTGATTGCGCTGGCGGCCATTTTGATACATGGCATGCGCCCTGGCGCCGCAGCGCGCCGGATCAGGCCAGCAGCACCAGGGCCAGGCCCACGGCGGCCGGAATGGCCTGGATGAACAGGATCTTGCGGGACGCCGTGGCACCGCCGAACACGCCGGCCACCAGCACGCACAGCAGGAAGAACACCTTCACGCCCAGGCCGGCCCCGCCCAGCCACAGGCCCCAGAACAGGCCCGCCGCGAGGAAGCCGTTGTAGAGCCCCTGGTTGGCCGCCAGCACCTTGGTGGCGGCGGCCCGTTCCGCGCTCTGCCCGAAGGCGCGCAGGCCAGCGGGCTTGTCCCACAGGAACATCTCCAGCACCAGGATGTAGACGTGGAGCAGGGCGATCAGGGCGACGACGGCATTGGCGGCGATGGACATGGGGGATCTCCTCCTTGGGTTTTCGAATCGAAACGGGCGCCGCGGCATTGTGCGGGAAATTCCCGCAGGCCCAGGGGGGCGAAGCGCCCCGCAGGGGGACGGAGAATAATCGGGCGTCGCAGGGCCGTGCCGCCTGCCTGCCTGCATGCCTACCTGCCGAGCGTCCTCCCGCGTCACCCGGTGCCTGGCCCGCTGGCGTTGGCCCTGGGTCTTTTGCTCCCTCCGCGTTCATTTATTCACTGAGCCTACCCATTGACCCCCAAGCCCATGGCCGATCTCTTTTCCTCCGCCCCCACCGCGCCGCTCGCGGAGGCCCTGCGCCCGGCCAGCCTGGACGAGGTCATTGGCCAGTCGCACCTGATCGGTGCAGGCCGGCCGCTGCGGCTGGCGTTCGAGTCGGGCAAGCCGCATTCGATGATCCTCTGGGGTCCGCCCGGCGTGGGCAAGACCACGCTGGCGCGGCTCACGGCGAGCGCGTTCGGCTATGAGTTCATCGCCCTGTCGGCGGTGTTCTCGGGCGTGAAGGAAATCCGCGCCTCCATGGAGCAGGCCGAACACAACCTGGCGCTGGGCAAGAAGACCATCCTGTTCGTTGACGAGATCCACCGCTTCAACAAGAGCCAGCAGGACGGCCTGCTGCCGTTCGTGGAGTCGGGCCTGGTGACCTTCGTGGGCGCGACCACCGAGAACCCGTCGTTCGAGGTCAATTCGGCGCTGCTCTCGCGTGCCCAGGTGTATGTGCTTCAGGTGCTGACCGACGACGAATTGAAGCAGCTCGTGCGCCGGGCGCAGGACAAGGTGCTCATCCACCTGCAGCTGGACGACGCGGCGGTGGACACGCTCGTGGGCTATGCCGACGGCGATGCGCGGCGCCTGCTCAACCTGGTCGAGCAGACCGACACCGCCGCGCGCGCCGCCGGGGTGCAGCAGGTGGACGCCGCTTTCCTGGAAAGCGCGCTCACCCTCAACGCGCGCCGCTTCGACAAGGGCGGCGACAACTTCTACGACCAGATCTCGGCGCTGCACAAATCCGTGCGCGGATCGCACCCCGACGCGGCGCTGTACTGGCTCAGCCGCATGCTGGATGGGGGAGCGGATGCGAAATACCTCGCGCGCCGCATCGTGCGCATGGCCTGGGAGGACATCGGCCTGGCCGATCCGCGCGCCATGCAGATCGCCAACGACGCGGCGCTCACCTACGAGCGCCTGGGCTCGCCCGAGGGCGAACTGGCGCTGGCCCAGGCCGTGATCTACCTGGCGGTGGCGCCCAAGAGCAACGCTGGCTACATGGCCTACAACCAGGCCAAGGCGTTCATCAAGAAGGACAAGTCGCGCGAGGTGCCCAACCACCTGCGCAACGCGCCCACCAAGCTGATGAAGGAACTGGGCCACGGCAAGGCCTACCGCTACGCCCACGACGAGCCCGGCGGCTACGCGGCGGGCGAGACCTACCTGCCCGAGGACATGCCCGAGCCCGGTTGGTACCAGCCGGTGCCTCGCGGGCTGGAGGCCAAGATCGCCGACAAGCTGGCCCAGTTGCGCCAGCTGGACCAGGACGCGGCCAAGGATTGAGGGGGAAGGGGAGGGCGCTGCGAGGCTGCGCCCCCCCCGGTCCCTCACCGGGCAGCATCTCCGCCCGGCCCACCGGCCGCCCCCTCGGGCGGGGTGGTCAGCGGCTGCTGAACCGTATAAGCCACCCGGGCCAATCCCTCGGCTGCATCACCCCGGCTAATGGTGACGTCGCCCCGCTGATGGCGCCCGAGTCCAAGGGAAAACCCCGCCAAACGTGCTAAAGGCGCACGGTTTCGACTGGCTACAATCCCGTCCACCAAACCCGCACAGCTTTGCTCCTGGCGGGTTTTTTGCTAGGTGGCATTGGGGGCTCACAAGGCACTGCCGATCTTGGCTTGCGAAGTGCGCGCGTTACAAACACGAAGGACTTTTTTTTATGGACATCTTGCTGCAGCAGATCATCAACGGTCTGGTTCTCGGCAGCATGTACGCCTTGATAGCCTTGGGCTACACGATGGTGTACGGCATTATTCAGCTGATTAATTTTGCCCATGGGGAAGTGCTGATGATCGGCGCTCTCACCAGTTGGAGTTGCATTGGCCTGATGCAAGAGGCCATGCCCGGGGCTCCGGGCTGGATCATCCTTCTTCTGGCCACCCTGATCGCCTGCGTCGTCGCCGCGGCGCTGAACTTCGTCATCGAGAAGGTCGCCTACAAGCCGCTGCGCAGCAGTCCGCGCCTGGCGCCCCTGATCACCGCCATCGGGATGTCGATCCTGCTGCAGACGCTGGCCATGATCATCTGGAAGCCGAACTACAAGCCGTATCCCACCCTGCTGCCCACGACCCCGTTCCAGGTCGGCGGCGCGGTGATCACCTCCACCCAGGTGCTGATCCTGAGCGTGACGGTGGTCGCACTGGCTTCGCTGGTGTATCTGGTGAACTACACCAAGCTCGGCCGCGCCATGCGCGCCACCGCGGAAAACCCCCGCGTGGCCTCCCTGATGGGCGTGAAACCCGACATGGTGATCTCGGCGACCTTCATCATCGGCGCCATCCTGGCGGCCATCGCCGGCATCATGTATGCCTCCAACTACGGCACCGCGCAGCACACCATGGGCTTCCTGCCCGGTCTGAAGGCATTCACGGCTGCGGTGTTCGGCGGCATCGGCAACCTGGCCGGCGCGGTGGTGGGCGGCATCCTGCTCGGCCTGATCGAGGCCATCGGCTCGGGCTACATCGGCACCCTCACAGGCGGCCTGCTGGGCAGCCACTACACCGACATCTTTGCATTCATCGTGCTCATCATCATCCTCACGCTGCGCCCCTCGGGCCTGCTGGGCGAGCGTGTGGCCGATCGCGCCTGAGGAACCCATTGTCATGAAGCAAAACAAAACCGCACAGTGGATCGTCGGCGGCATCGCGCTGCTGCTGCTTCCTTTCATGCTGCAGTACTTCGGCAACGCCTGGGTGCGCATCGCCGACCTGGCGCTGCTCTACGTGCTGCTGGCCCTGGGCCTGAACATCGTGGTGGGCTACGCCGGCCTGCTGGACCTGGGTTACGTGGCGTTCTACGCCGTCGGCGCCTACCTGTTCGCGCTGATGGCATCGCCCCACCTGTCGGAGACCTTCGCGTCGTTCGCGGCCATGTTCCCTAACGGGCTGCACACGTCGCTGTGGCTGGTCATACCGTTCGCGGCGCTGGTGGCCGCGATCTTCGGGGCGGTGCTCGGGGCTCCCACGCTCAAGCTGCGCGGGGACTACCTGGCCATCGTGACGCTGGGCTTCGGCGAGATCATCCGCATCTTCCTGAACAACCTGGACCACCCCGTCAACCTGACCAACGGCCCCAAGGGCATCGGGCAGATCGATTCGGTGAAGGTGTTCGGGCTCGACCTGGGCAAGCGCCTGGAGGTGTTCGGGTTCGACATCTCGTCGGTCACGCTGTATTACTACCTGTTCCTGGTGCTGGTGGTGCTGAGCGTCATCATCTGCTATCGCCTGCAGGACTCGCGCATCGGCCGTGCCTGGATGGCCATCCGCGAAGACGAGATCGCCGCCAAGGCCATGGGCATCAACACCCGCAACATGAAGCTGCTGGCCTTCGGCATGGGCGCTTCGTTCGGCGGCGTGTCCGGCGCCATGTTCGGTGCCTTCCAGGGCTTCGTGTCGCCCGAATCGTTCAGCCTGATGGAGTCGGTCATGATCGTCGCCATGGTGGTGCTGGGCGGCATCGGCCACATCCCCGGCGTGATCCTGGGCGCCGTGCTCCTGTCGGCCCTGCCGGAAGTGCTGCGCTACGTGGCCGGTCCGCTGCAGGCCATGACGGACGGCCGCCTCGACTCCGCCATCCTGCGCCAGCTGCTGATCGCGCTGGCCATGATCATCATCATGCTGCTGCGTCCCCGCGGCCTGTGGCCCGCGCCCGACCATGGCAAGAGCCTGACGCAAAAGACCTGAACAGCACTGAAAGTTAGAAATGGCAGAGAAATCCAACGATGTGGTGCTGAAGGTCGCCGGCATTTCCAAGCGCTTCGGCGGCTTGCAAGCCCTGTCCGACGTCGGCATCACCATTGAACGGGGTCAGGTCTACGGCCTGATCGGTCCCAACGGCGCCGGCAAGACCACGTTCTTCAACGTGATCACCGGTCTTTACACGCCCGACAGCGGCAGCTTCGAGCTGGCAGGCAAGCCCTACCAGCCCACGGCCGTGCACGAAGTGGCCAAGGCGGGCATCGCCCGCACGTTCCAGAACATCCGCCTCTTCGCCGAAATGACGGCGCTGGAGAACGTGATGGTGGGGCGGCACATCCGCACCAAGTCGGGGCTGCTGGGCGCCGTGCTGCGCACCAAGGGCTTCAAGGAAGAAGAGGCCGCGATCGCCCGCCGGGCGCAGGAGCTGCTCGACTACGTGGGCATCGGCAAGTTCGCCGACTACAAGGCGCGCACCCTGAGCTACGGCGACCAGCGCCGCCTGGAGATCGCCCGCGCCCTGGCCACCGACCCGCAACTGATCGCGCTCGACGAGCCGGCCGCCGGCATGAACGCGACCGAGAAGGTGCAGCTGCGCGAGCTGATCGACCGCATCCGCAACGACAACCGCACCATCTTGCTCATCGAGCACGACGTGAAGCTGGTGATGGGCCTGTGCGACCGCGTCACGGTGCTCGACTACGGCAAGCAGATCGCCGAAGGCACGCCTGCCACCGTGCAGAAGAACGAAAAAGTGATTGAGGCCTACCTGGGCACCGGAGGACATTGAGAATGGCCGAAAAATCCAACAACGTGTTGCTCAAGGTCTCGGGCCTGAAGGTGGCATACGGCGGTATCCAGGCCGTGAAGGGTGTGGACTTCGAGGTGCGCGAGGGAGAGCTGGTGTCGCTGATCGGCTCCAACGGCGCCGGCAAGACGACCACCATGAAGGCCATCACGGGCACGCTGCCGTTCGCCGATGGCGACATCGAGTACCTGGGCAAGAGCATCCGGGGGCAGGGCGCCTGGGACCTGGTGAAGAAGGGTCTCGTGATGGTGCCGGAAGGCCGCGGCGTGTTCGCGCGCATGACCATCACCGAAAACCTGCAGATGGGCGCCTACATCCGCAACGACAAGGCCGGCATCGCGGCAGACATCGAGAAGATGTTCACCATCTTCCCGCGCCTGCGCGAGCGCAAGGACCAACTGGCCGGCACCATGTCGGGCGGCGAACAGCAAATGCTGGCCATGGGCCGCGCGCTGATGAGCCAGCCCAAGGTGCTGCTGCTGGACGAGCCCTCCATGGGCCTGTCGCCCATCATGGTGGACAAGATCTTCGAGGTGGTGCGCGACGTGTACGCCCTGGGCGTGACCATCGTCCTGGTGGAGCAGAACGCCAGCCGCGCGCTGGCACTGGCCGACCGGGGCTACGTGATGGAGTCGGGCCTCATCACCATGACGGGCCCCGGCCAGCAGCTGCTGAGCGATCCGCGCGTGCGGGCGGCTTACCTGGGCGAGTGAGCCCCCTGCACCGCTGCCTCCATGCGCTGCCAACCGGCGCATGAAGGCCGGCGTCTGGAATCGGGATGAATGCGCGCGAAGCGCACGAAAAAAGGGCCCTGCGAAGGGCCCTTTTCGTTGGGGGACGCGTGCGTACCCGCGCGCTCAGTAGCGGTACTGCACGCCCACCGTGGTCATGTCCACATCGGACTTGCCGTCGGCGAAGTTCAGGCGGTGGCGTTCCCATTCGACCACGGCCGCCCACTGCGGGTTGAACGCCCAGCGCACGCCAGCGCCATACGAGAGTCCGAAGCCGTTGTCATCGCCGGTCGTCACGCCGAAACCGGGGTTGCCCGAGGTCTTGGTGCGGCCGTAGGTGGTACCGACCTTGCCGAACACGTCGAACTGTTCGCTGAGCGGCAGGCGGCCGACCAGGCTGAGGTTCAGGCCCTGCGCCTTGGTCTCGCCGCCCACGCGGGTGGCGTTGCCGAAGTTCAGATAACCGAACTCGATGCCGAAGTTCTGGTTGAAATAGCCGCCGGTGTAGATTTTCCAGGCGGTGTCGTTGTCGTCGAACGCGAAGCCGCCCGTGCCGCTCCGCAGATCGTATTTGGACTGGCCGCCGCTCAGGCCGACGTAGCCTTGCTGCGTGCTGGGAATGAACGAGTCGCGGTTGGAGGCGCGATTGGCCGTCTGCGCGTGGGCGGTGACGGCACCGAACGCAAGCGCGAGAACGCACGGAAGAACGCGAAGCGTGTGTTTCATGGGGAAATCCTTTGGCATGGCGATGAAAGAGGCGGTTGCGTCTGAAAGAGGGCGGATCAAAGACTGCCGATTCAATGTAAGCCGCGCCTCGCCAGGGTCATGTGGGCAGCGCGGCGCGATGTTTGTAGGAGTTGCCTGACACGCCCGCCGCCGCCCGTCGGCACACGATGGGCCGGAGTGCATGCAAACGGCGCGGTTAAACTCGCGCCTTTCGCAAAAGTGTCATCGTCCTGTCACATCCGTGGCGACCGTGGGCGATGGGTCCGTCTGTTCAGGAGTCCGCATGTTTTTTGGAAAGCTGTTGCCCCGCGAGGGCAATTTTTTCGAGATGTTCAATCAGCATGCTGACCGCATCGTCGAGGCCGCCCGCGCGTTTTCGCAGTTGGTGGCCAACTACAACGATCCCCACCTGCGCGACAAGTACAACCAGGACGTGGACAACGCGGAGCGCGCCGCCGACCGCGTGACCCACGAGGTCAACCGCTCGCTGCACAAGACCTTCATCACCCCCATCGACCGCGAACAGATCCATTCGCTCATCAACACGATGGACGACGTGGCCGACCTGATCCAGGACTCGGCCGAAACCATGGCGCTGTACGACGTGCGCCACATGACCGAAGAGATCACCCGCCTGACCGACATCAGCCTCAAGTGCTGCGAACGCGTGCGCGATGCGGTCAAGCTGCTGGAGAAGATCGCCGATCCGGCCGTGGCCGAAGCCGCGCTCAAGACCTGCGAGGAAATCGACCGCCTGGAGGGCGACGCCGACCGCGTGATGCGCAGCGCCATGAGCAAACTGTTCCGCGAAGAGCCCGACGTGCGCGAGGTGCTCAAGCTCAAGGCGATCTACGAACTGCTCGAGACGATCACGGACAAGTGCGAAGACGTGGCGAACCACATCGAGGGCATCATCCTCGAGAACTCCTGATCCCGGCCTGCCAGAAGAAATACAAGCTCTCTACGCATGGAAACCGTCCAAACCGCCCTGTGGGTCGTGATGCTGCTGGTGGCGCTGGCCATCCTGTTCGACTTCATGAACGGGTTTCACGACGCCGCCAACTCGATTGCCACCGTGGTCTCCACCGGGGTGCTCAAGCCGACGCAGGCCGTCCTCTTCGCCGCGTTCTTCAACGTCATCGCCATCTTCATCTTCCACCTGAGCGTGGCCGCCACCATCGGCAAGGGCATCGTGCAGCCCGGCGTGGTGGACACGCACGTGATCTTCGGGGCCCTGGTGGGCGCCATCACCTGGAACGTCATCACCTGGTACTACGGCATTCCGAGCAGCTCGTCGCACGCGCTGATCGGTGGCATCGTGGGCGCGGTCATCGCCAAGGCGGGCGCGGGGGCGCTGATCTCGGCCGGCATCCTGAAGACGGTGGCGTTCATCTTCGTCTCGCCGCTGCTCGGCTTTCTGCTGGGCTCGCTGATGATGGTGGCGGTGGCGTGGATCTTCCGCCGCGCGCGCCCGAACAAGGTGGACAAGTGGTTCCGCCGGCTGCAGCTGTTGTCCGCGGGCGCGTACAGCCTGGGCCATGGCGGCAACGATGCGCAAAAGACCATCGGCATCATCTGGCTGCTGCTGATCGCCACGGGCTACGCGTCGGCATCCGACGCCTCGCCGCCCACCTGGACCATCGTGTCGTGCTACCTGGCCATCGGCCTGGGCACCATGTTCGGCGGCTGGCGCATCGTCAAGACCATGGGCCAGCGAATCACCAAGCTCAAGCCCGTGGGCGGGTTCTGTGCCGAGACAGGCGGGGCGATGACGCTGTTCGTCGCCACGGCGCTGGGCATTCCGGTGTCCACCACCCACACCATCACGGGCGCCATCGTCGGCGTGGGCTCCACCCAGCGCGCCAGCGCCGTGCGCTGGGGCGTGGCGGGCAACATCGTCTGGGCGTGGATCCTGACGATTCCGGCCAGCGCGTTCGTGGCGGCCATCGCCTACTGGGTCAGCCTGCAGCTCTACTGATCACGATCCAGGGGATGTTTGCTATTATTTTTATAGCTTGCACCGCATGGTTTCCTAGGGCGTTGGGCACATTCAATGCCCAATGCCTTCACTGGGAGATCTTGCGGGCCTCTTCGATCTGGTATTCGAAGTAGCGCTGGAAGCTGAAGGCCAGGCTGGCCATCAGCACCGCCGTGCCCACCAGCAGCGACAGGGCGATGGCGAAGATCGTGAACCAGTGCGTGCGCCCCGGAGCGGCATCCGGTGCCGCGGCCGGGTTGAAGCGGGCGTTCCATTTCTCGGGCGTCATCAGTCCGTACAGGATGGCGCGCAATGCGCAGCCTGCAATGGTGAAGCCCAGCAGCGGGATGAGCAGCCAGCTGGCGTGGTCGTCCTGCCCCATCGCCTGCACGCGCTGGATGCCGTAGATGCCCAGCGCCGTGGGAATCGGCAGGAGCCAGCCCAGCATGTCCGACAGGCCGTGCAGATAGAAGCGGTGCAGCCCCAGGGGGCCGCCCACGAAGGCCAGCCAGGCGGCGACGGTCTTGTTTTTCATGAGGGGCTCATTCCGGCGACGTGGTGTCGCCCGCGCCCAGGGTCTTTTCCATCAGCACGATGTCACGCCAGGCGCCGAACTTCCAGCCCACCGAGCGCATCACGCCGATCTCGGTGAAGCCGGCAGCACGGTGCACCCCAATGGAGCCGGCATTGGCGGAATCGCCGATCACCGCGAGCAGCTTGCGCACCCCCGCCGCCTCCGCCTGCTGCGCCAGCGCATCGAGCAGCTTGCGGCCCAATCCCATGCCCCGGGCGGTGTCGGCGACATAGATGGAGTCTTCCGCCGAGAAGCGGTAGGCCGGGCGGGGCTTGAACCAGTTGGCGTAGGCGAAGCCGAGAACCTGGCCATCCTTTTCCGCCACGATGTAGGGCAGGCCCCGGGCCAGCACGTCGGCGCGGCGACCGGCCATGTCGGTTTCGGTCGGTGGGTCGACCTCAAAGGTGCCGGTGCCGTGCAGGACGTGGTGTTGGTAAATGGCGGTGATGGCAGCGATATCTTCGCTGCGGCTGTCGCGGATGGTGGGCATGTGGGGTGAAGTGGCTATAATCGCGGGCTTTGCAGCGTGTCGCTGGCCGGGTGGCCATGTCGCGTGTCTCAAACGCAGCAAAAAACCATGCAGCTTTACGCTGCGACCACCCGAAGGATTCATTATGGTCGTTATTCGACTCTCCCGCGGCGGCTCCAAAGGTCGTCCGTTTTTCAACATCGTCGTGGCCGACAAGCGTGTGCGCCGCGATGGCCGATTCATCGAGCGCCTGGGTTTCTACAACCCCACGGCCAAGGAAAGCGAAGAGGGTCTGCGCATTGCGCAAGACCGTCTGACCTACTGGAAGAGCGTCGGCGCCCAGTCGTCGCCCACCGTGGACCGTCTGATCAAGCAGGCCGCCAAGAAGGCTGCCTGATCCGCGTCCTCCGGACAAAAGGCGGGTCCCGTTGGTTTTTCTGACGGGCCCCGCCTTTTTTCATTTCCGAAACCCCGTTGCACACCATGCCCAATCTGCCCGTTCTTGAGCCTGCCGAATTGCCGTCCGATGCGGTGGAGATCGGCCGCATTGCCGATGCCTGGGGTGTGAAGGGCTGGTTCAAGGTGCTGCCTTACAGCGCCGATCCGGAAGCGCTGTTTTCCTCAAAGCGCTGGTTTCTGCAGCCCAGCGAAAAAGGCGCCAAGAGCTTCTTCGAAGGCACGGTGGTGCTGGCGGTGAAGCAGGCGCGGGAGCATTCCGATACGGTGGTCGCCACCGCCCAGGGCGTGGACGATCGCGATGCGGCCGAGGCGCTGCGCGGCGCGCGCATCTTCGTGCCCCGCTCGAGCTTTCCCACCGCCGCCGAGGACGAGTACTACTGGGTCGACCTGATCGGCCTGGCGGTCGTCAACCGCGAGGGCGTGGACCTCGGCACGGTGCGCGAGCTGCTCTCCACCGGCCCGCAGACCACGCTGGTGCTGGCCTACGAACACGAGGGCAAGGCGCAGGAGCGCATGATTCCCTTCGTCTCGGCCTTCGTCGACAAGGTGGAGCTGGCCGAGCGCCGCATCACGGTCGATTGGCAACCCGACTACTGATGGATCGATCGACCGATTGAAGGACGGGCCGCGTCGCCATTCCTGCTGCGGCCCTGGCCCCCTCTGCCCCATGCGTTTCGACGTCATCACCCTGTTTCCCGAGCTGTTCGCGCCGTTTCTGGCCAGCGGGGTGACGCGGCGCGCGTATGCGTCGGGTCAGGTCGAGGTGCGGCTGTGGAACCCGCGTGATCACGCCGAAGGCAACTACCGCCGGGTGGACGATCGGCCCTTTGGGGGCGGCCCCGGCATGGTGATGATGGCCGAGCCCTTGTCGCGGTGCCTGGCGGCCATCCGGGCCGACCGGGCCGAGGCGGCGGGGCAGGCGGCCCCGGTGGTGCTGTTTTCGCCGATCGGGCAGGTGCTCGATCACGCGGGCGTGACGCGCTGGTCCGGCAGCGCGGGCGCCATTTTGCTGTGCGGGCGGTATGAGGGCATCGACCAGCGCTTCATCGACGCGCACGTGCAGATGCAGCTCAGCCTGGGCGATTTCGTTCTGTCGGGCGGCGAGATCCCGGCCATGGCCCTGCTGGACGCCGTGGCACGCCTGCAGCCTGGCGTGCTGAACGATGAGGGGAGCCACCAGTTCGACAGCTTCAACGAGGCGCTCGACGGCTTGCTGGACTGCCCCCACTACACCCGGCCCGAAGAGTGGGAGGGGCTGCGGGTTCCTGCACCGCTGCTCTCCGGCCACCATGTGCAGATCGAGCGCTGGCGCCGGGATCAGCGCCTGTCGATCACCGCGCAGCACCGTCCCGAGCTCATCGACGCGGCGCGCACACAGGGGCTTTTGGGCAAGGCGGACGAGGCCGTTTTGGCAAAGGACGGCAAGTTGCTATAATCGCGGGCTTTTCGATCCTCTGGCCGGCCGCTTTCGCCTTTGCTGCGAAAGCACCCCACGTCAATCCCGACGCTTGCCAATCTTGGCGCGGACATGATCGTTGGATGCAAACATGAATCTGATCCAGACTCTCGAGCAGGAAGAAATTGCCCGCTTGAACAAGACCATTCCCGAATTCGCCCCTGGCGACACGGTCATCGTGAGCGTGAACGTGGTGGAAGGTACCCGCAAGCGCGTGCAGGCCTACGAAGGCGTGGTGATTGCCAAGCGCAATCGCGGCCTGAACAGCGGCTTCACGGTGCGCAAGATCTCCAGCGGCGAAGGCGTGGAGCGTACGTTCCAGACGTACAGCCCCCTGATCGCCAACATCGAAGTCAAGCGCCGTGGCGACGTGCGCCGTGCCAAGCTGTACTACCTGCGTGAACGCAGCGGCAAGTCGGCACGTATCAAGGAAAAGCTGCCTTCGCGTGTCAAGGCCGCGCCGGTCGCAGCCGCATAAGGCGCCTTGCGCACTGCCCCGAAGCCGCTACAGCGCAAGCCGTAGCGGCTTTTTCTTTGGCCGCTTGGCCGACCAGGCCCACTCCAATGACGCCGCCAGATTCTTCGCCTCCTTCACCTTCCATGCCTTCGGTGATCGCTCCGCTGTCTTCGCTGCCGCAGTTCGATCCGCGCCGCGTGCCCGTGCTGGGGGTGGACGCCCATCTCCCCCGCGTTCCTGCTGCGGCGCAAACGGCGCAAGCGCTGCGGCTGCGCTTTGCCTCGGCGCCGGCGTGGCTGCCAGAGGTCGTGCATGAGCGTGCCTTCACCGACCGGCCGTTGCGCCATGCCGCCGTGCTGATACCGATCGTGATGCGCGAACGCGCGACGGTGCTGCTCACCGAGCGCACCGTGCACCTGTCCACGCACTCCGGCCAGGTGGCCTTTCCCGGCGGCAGCGCCGACCCGGAAGATGCCAACCCTGCCGCCACGGCGCTGCGCGAGGCCTGGGAGGAGGTCGGCCTGGAGGGGCGGTATGTGGAGGTGCTGGGGGAACTGGCCACGTACAGGACGGGCACCGGGTTCAGCATCACCCCGGTGGTCGCTCTGGTGGAGCCCGATTGCACGCTGAATCCCAATGCCTACGAAGTGGCGGACGTGTTCGAGGTCCCGCTGGACTACCTGCTCGATCCGTCGCACCACCGGCGCCATGCGTTCGAATGGGAAGGGGTCACCCGCGAATGGTTTTCCATGCCCTATGAGGATGCCGCCGGCAAGACGCACTTCATCTGGGGCGCGACCGCGGGCATGCTGCGCAATTTCTACCGTTTCATGCTGGCCTGACATCGGGTGATCTTTCCGGTGGCGACGACGGCTGGGCACCGAACCGGGCCGCTATCATTGCCCCCCATGAGTTTCTTTGCCATCCTGTTCGCGTTGCTGATCGAGCAGGCACGCCCGCTGGCGCGCAGCAACCCCATCCATGCGGGCGTTCGCGCCTGGGCGCTGTCGATCAGCCGCAATTTCGATGCGGGAAAGGCCCACCACGGGTGGGTGGCATGGGCGCTCGCCGTGCTGGTGCCTTCGCTCGCGGTGCTGGCGGTGCACTGGCTGCTGTTCTACGGCGTGGGCTGGCCGGCGGCGGTGGTCTGGAATGTCGCGGTGCTTTACGTCACCCTCGGGTTCCGGCAGTTCAGCCACCATTTCACCAACATCCGCGATGCGCTGGAAGAGCGTGACGAAGACAGCGCGCGGGCCCGGCTCGCGGCCTGGCAGCAGGTGGATGTGGGCCAACTGCCCCGCAGCGAGATCGTGCGGCACGTGGTTGAGTATTCCGTCATCGCTGCGCACCGCCACGTGTTCGGCGTGCTCGCCTGTTTTTCGGTGCTGGCCGCGTTGGGACTCGGTCCGACCGGTGCGGTGCTTTACCGGCTGGCTGAATTCGTCTCGCGCTACTGGAAGGCTGGCAGCCCGCATCCGGCCAGCGCCTCGTTGCAGCGAGCCTCGGCGCGGTCCTGGACCGTGATCGACTGGTTGCCTGCCCGCCTGACGGCCCTCAGCTTCGCCGTGGTGGGCAGTTTCGAAGAGGCCATCGATGGCTGGCGCTTCCATGCGCAGCGCTTTCCCAACGACAACGATGGCGTCGTGCTGGCGGCCACGTCCGGCGCCATCAACGTGCGCCTGGGCGGAGAAGCTTTGCGGGCGCGGGTGGACCCGCTCTCGCCCGCCGGCTTTGATGGCGATATCGAGGCGGCAAGCAGCGACGTCACACCCGGCCGGGAGCCCGAGGTGGGGCATCTGCGCAGCGTGGTCGGCCTGGTCTGGCGCTCGGTGGTGGTGTGGATGCTGCTGCTCGCCCTGCTGACCCTGGCCCGATTGCTGGGCTGAGCCGGGTCTCTTTTTGAAGTTTCGTGGCGAAGTCGCTCCGCCTTTGACGCGGCCTTGTTCGTTACCGATGCCCTGTACCCGAGCAGGTGCCACCAGGACTGTTCATGAACCAATCTGAATCCCCCTCCTGCGAGCCTTCCACGCAGGAGATGTCCGCCGCCGCGGACCGCTTCTGGGCGGCGGTCCTGGGCGAACGGGCCGATCTGCAGGGCCTGGAGTCCGTCCCGTTCATGGAGCGCCTCAATGCCCTGCTGGAGCCTTGCGTTCCCGGGGTCACGGTAGAGGTGGCTGGCGCGGGCAAGGAGGGGCCCGTGGATGGCCAGGCCCGGCTGGTTTTCACGGCCCACGGGAGTGCCGAGCGGTTTGCCGATGTGCAAGCATTGACCGCACAGGCACCGGCGCAGTTGCCATGGCGGGTGGAGGCCTTCCGCCAGCGGATGCCTGGTGGCTTCGGCATGCGCATGGACGGATTCGACCTGGCCACCCATGAGCTGCTGGTGCGCGTGGGCCAGATCGATGGACGCATCGCATTGGCGCTGTCGTTTTCCAAGCCCGTGCCCATGGACCTGCAGGACCATGCCCGCCACATGGCGTTCATCTTGCTCGACCACATGCTGGGCGAGTACGATTTTTCGGTGAAGGTCGGGGTGGTGGAATTCGACACCGATGGGCTCAGCGACGACGCGGGCTTCGAGGACTGGGAGCCCGCGTCGCTCGATGACAGCGTTTCGCGCATCGACACCTTCTGGCGCGAGACGCTGGGCCGCTCGGCGGTCTATCCGCCCGAGCCGGTGCGCTGGGCCGCTTTGGAGGGGCGCGATGCCCAGGGCGATCCCATCATGGTGCAGGTCAATCTGAGTGCCAACGCCTTGGTGTCCCGCGCAGACTTGGGCTGGCGCGTGCAGGCCAGCCTGCCGGCGCAGGACAAGTCCGCGCTGCAGCAGGCGCAGGATTTCGAGGACGCCTGGGTCAATGCGGCCACCATGTACCAGCAAGGAATCTGCAGCCACATCGTGCTGCGGGGTGGCACCCGCACGGTGCATTGCTACGTGACCAGCGCCGACCACGCCCTGGAGGCCGCGCGGCGCGCTGCCGAAGCGGTGCCGGGCATGGACCCCCCCGTGCTGGAGGCTGAGCACGAGCCGGCCTGGAACGACTATCTGGGGTGGTACGTCGAGTGCCGGGACTGAGCGCCGCCGTTCCGTCCCATCACCAATGCCGGTGCTCGCTCAGCTCGGCAAACAGGTTGCTATAAATCTGATAGCGATTTGCGCTGATGGAATCTGCGCCGGTGCGTGATTCGCCTTGCAGTCCGTCCACCTGCGCCATGACCGCGCAGCCGGGCTCGTGCAGGTGCGTGCAGTTGTAGAACTTGCATCCCTGGGCATGCAGGCCGATGTCGGGCATGTAGCGCGGCAGATCGGCCGGTCCGATGTGGTGCAGGCCAAATTCCTGGAAGCCCGGCGAGTCGATCAGGGCGGTGCGGCGTTCGGCATCCACCCAGTACCAGGTCGTGGTGGTGGTGGTGTGCTTGCCGGAATTGAGCGCTTGGGAGATCTCACCCGTGAGCGCCGTGGCGCCCGGCACCAGCAGGTTGATGAGCGTGCTCTTGCCCGAGCCCGAGGGGCCGAGCACCAGGGTCGTCTTGCCCGACAGGCGCTCCATCAGTGCGGCCTTGTCCACCTCGCCCGACTCGGACAGCGACAGCGGCATCACGCCATAGTGGTGGCCGTCCGCTGCGCTGCCGCCCATGTGGCGGTAAGGCAGCAGCCGCTCCCACGCGCGGGCGAACGGCTCGACCAGATCGCTTTTGTTCAACGCGATGATCGGCGTGATGCGCTCGGCTTCCGCAGCGATCAGCGCACGGGCCAGCTGGCTCTCCGAGAACACGGGTTCGGCGGCGACCAGGATCAGCACCTGGTCCAGGTTGGCGGCGAAGGACTTGGTGCGGATTTCGTCCTGCCGGTAGAACAGGTTGCGGCGCTCCTTGACCTTCTCGATGGTGCCTTCGTCCCCCTGGCCGGCTGGCGCGGCCTGCCAAAGGACGTGATCGCCCACCACGGCCTGGCTCTTTTTCCCGCGGGGATGGCAAATGCGGCGCTGGCCGTCGGGCGATTCGACCAGGCAATGGCGGCCGTGGCTGGCCACCACGATGCCGTCGAACAGTGCGCTGCGTTCAGCCATGGCGGGGAAGGGGTGTGGTCATGCGGCGAGCAGGCCATCGAAGCGCGATGCGCATTCGATGTCGGTCGCCGAGATGCCATTCACGTCATGCGTATTCAGTCGCACCACGCAGCGGTTGTAGTGCACCGAAAGGTCCGGGTGATGGTCCTGCGCGTTGGCGACGAAGGCCACGGCGTTCACGAACGAGATGGTCTCGTAGTAGTTGGCGAAGCGGTAGGTCTTTTCGATGGCCACATCTGCGCCGTCGCCTGTCAGTTTCCAGCCGTCGAGGTCGGCCAGATTGGCGACGATTTCCGTCGCCGTCAAAGCACGTCGCGTCTGCGTGGACCAGTCTTTTTTCTTGAGCATCGAAGTCATGGTGTCGGGGCCAGGTTGGGCATGCGCGCCAGCCGTTCGGTGGCCGGCGGATGCGAGTAATAGAACTTCACGTACACCGGATCGGGCGTGAGGGTGGAGGCATTGTCTTCGTAAAGTTTCAGCAGCGCCGTGGCGAGGTCGCTGCCATTGGTCTGGGCCACGGCATAAGCGTCGGCCTCGAACTCGTGGCGGCGCGAAAGCTGCGCAAACAATGGGGAAATGAAGAAGGTGAACACCGGCACCGCCAGCAAAAACAACAGCAGCGCCAGGGCATCGTTGGGCGCAGAGCCGGCCACACCTTCGAGCGACAGGTTGGGCAGCACGCCCAGCCCCGTGTAGAACCAGCCCTGCGTGGAAAGCCAGCCCAGCAGTGCAAAGCCCGCGAGGCTCAGCGCGAAAAGGCTCACGATGCGCTTGACGATGTGGCGGTGCTTGAAATGTCCCAGCTCGTGGGCCAGCACCGCCTCGACTTCGCCGGGGGACAACTGGCGCAGCAGGGTGTCGTAGAACACCACGCGTTTGGCTGCGCCGAACCCCGTGAAATAGGCGTTGGCATGGGCGCTGCGGCGGCTGCCGTCCATCACGAAAAGCCCTTTGGCTGCAAAGCCGCAACGCTGCATGAGGGCCGTGACGCGGGCCTTGAGGGATTCGTCTTCCAGCGGCTGAAATTGGTTGAACAGCGGCGCGATGAAGATCGGATAGACCACCATGAGCAGCAGGTTGAATCCCATCCACGCGCCCCAGGCCCACAGCCACCAAAGGGGGCCGGCCGCGCCCATGAGCCACAGGATCAGTGCCGCGATGGGCAGGCCGATGGCCGCGCCCATCAAGGTGGACTTGGCCAGGTCTGCCAGCCACAGGCGCGCCGTCATCTGGTTGAAGCCGAAGCGTTGTTCGATCACGAAGGTCTGGTAGAGCGTGGCGGGCAGGTCGATCAACCCGCTGATGGCCGCGAAGGCCGCCAGCAACGCCAATTGCTGCACCATGCCGCCACCCAGTGCATTGAGCAGGAACTGGTTCAGTGCATCCAGCCCGCCGAGCAGGGTCCAGCCCAGCAGCACCGCGGCGCCCAGTGCCATCTCCAGCAGGCCGAAGCGGGCCTTGGTGATGGTGTAGTCGGCCGCTTTCTGGTGGGCTGTGAGTGGTATCCGGCCGGCGAACGCGGCAGGCACGGCGTCGCGGTGCCTTGCCACATGGCGGATCTGGCGCGATGCCAGCCAGAACCGGAGTGCGAGCCCCGCCACCAGAAAGGCGGCGAACAGCAGGGTGAGAAGGGTGGAGGGCGCGAGCAACGCGGAAGGGGCAGGGGTGGGCATGTCCGGCGAGTTTAGGCCATCGGCGACAATGCCGGCCATGTCCGATATCGCCAACCCCACTGTGCCTGTGCTACCCAAATCCGACCAGAACCTCGTCTGGCTCGACTGCGAAATGACCGGTCTGAACCCGGACACCGACCGCGTGCTGGAGATCGCCGTCGTGGTCACGGGACCGACGCTCAGCCTCGCGTGGAGGGCCCCGTGTTCGCCATTCATCAGTCGGATGCGCTGCTCAACGGAATGGACGCATGGAACAAGGGCACACACGGCCGCAGCGGCCTGATCGACAAGGTGCGCGCCTCCACGGTGACCGAAGCCGAGGCAGAGCAACAGATCATCGAATTCCTCTCGCGCTATGTGCCGAAGGGCACGGCGCCCATGTGCGGCAATAGCATCGGGCAGGACCGCCGCTTTCTGGTCCGGTACATGCCGCGGCTGGAAACGTTTTTCCATTACCGCAACCTGGATGTCAGCACCCTCAAGGAATTGGCCAAGCGCTGGAAGCCCGAGGCCTACACCTCCTTCAAGAAGGCGCAGCGGCACACGGCCCTGGCGGATGTGCACGAATCGATCGACGAACTTGCGCACTACCGCACCCACCTGCTGGCGCTTTGAGCGCCTAACGCGTTCTTTAACCCAAGTGCATTGCGGGAAACCCCCAGCCGTGCAATAATCGCCGGCTGCGCGGAAATATCGCGCAGTTTGTGCATCTCCCTTCACACACTGGGCCTGCGGCCTGCTGAAAACCTTCAGCCTGGATCCCGCGCTAATGCCCACCTGCCCAGCAACATGCTGGCGCTGGTTTCGTTTGATGGTTGATGTTTTTTAACCATTGACGAAGCCTCCGCAGGCCACGCCTGCGGCCGTCTTCGTGTGAGAAAAATATGACCGACACTTTGCAAGTGCAGGGCGAATTCGCGCCTGCTGAATCTTCCATGGCCGTTGAAACGCTGGAATCGTCCGCGATCGAAGCCGGCGAATCCATCGAATCCACTGAATCCTCCGCTGTGGCGGAAGACGCGGCACCCGCGTTGCCCAACGGCTTCGTGCGTCTGGGCCTGGCCCCCGAACTGGTGCAGGCTGTGGCCGACCTGGGCTACACCCAGCCCACGGGTGTGCAGGAGCGTGCCATTCCTCTGGCCATGGGTTCGGGCGATGAGTCCAGCCAGTTCATCGACCTGATGGTTTCGAGCCAGACCGGCAGCGGCAAGACCGCCGCGTTCCTGCTGCCCGTGCTGCACACGCTGATCCGCCAGCAGGCCGAAGCCGATGCCGCCGCCCGCGACGAGTTCGACCGTTCCGTTGCCGAAGCCCTGGCCCGTGGCGAGCCGGCCCCCAAGCGCAAGCGCAAGGACCCGACCAATCCCCGCAATTTCAAGGCCGCCGCACCCGGCGCCCTGATCCTGTGCCCCACCCGCGAACTGGCCCAGCAAGTGGCCCATGACGCCATCGAACTGGTCAAGCATTGCCGCGGCCTGCGCGTGGCCAATGTGGTGGGCGGCATTCCGTACCAGCTGCAGATCGCCAAGCTGCAGAACGCCAACCTCGTGGTGGCCACGCCCGGCCGCCTGCTGGACCTGCAACGCTCGATGCAGATCAAGCTCGACCAGGTGCAATTCCTGGTGGTGGACGAAGCCGATCGCATGCTCGACCTCGGTTTCTCGGACGATCTGGCGGAACTGAACCAGCTGACCGCCCAGCGCCAGCAGACCATGATGTTCAGTGCCACGTTCGCACCGCGCATCCAGCAACTGGCCATGCGTGTGATGCACGACAACGGCGCGTCGGTCAAGAAGATCCAGATCGACTCTCCGCAGGAAAAGCACGCCAACATCAAGCAGGTGCTGTTCTGGGCCGACAACGCCCAGCACAAGCGCAAGCTGCTGGACCACTGGCTGCGCGACACGACGATCAACCAGGCCATCGTGTTCGCCAGCACGCAAGTCGAATGCGACGGCTTGGCCAACGACCTGCAGCAGGAAGGCTTCTCGGCCGTGGCGCTGCACGGCGCCTTGAGCCAGGGCCTTCGCAACCGCCGCCTGATGGCGCTGCGCAGCGGCCAGGTGCAGGTGCTGGTGGCCACCGACGTCGCCGCCCGCGGCATCGATGTGCCCACGATCACGCACGTGTTCAACTACGGCCTGCCGATGAAGGCGGAGGATTACACCCACCGCATCGGCCGCACCGGCCGTGCAGGCCGCGACGGCCTGGCGGTGACGTTCGCCGAGTTCCGCGATCGCCGCAAGATCTTCGACATCGAAGGCTACAGCAAGCAGCAGTTCAAGTCGGAAGTGGTGCCTGGCCTGGAGCCGCAGCAACGCGCGCCGCAGGCCCGTCCCGAGTTCGGTGGCCGTGGCCGCCAGGGTGGCTACGAAAGCCGTGACGGCTTCTCGCGAGATCGCAAGCCGGCCGGCGCAGGCCGTGGCGGTTTCGGTGGCGGCTTTGCCGGCAACGACCGCAGCGGTTTCGGTGGCCGTGGCGCTCCCGCTCCCCGTGCTGCTGGTGGCGGCTATCAAGGTGCTGGCGGCCATGCCGCTCCGCGCGATGACCGCGGCTTCGGCGGCGGTGCCCGCCGCGATGGCGATGGCTATGGCCGCAAGCCCGGCTTCGGCGACGCAGCCCGTGGCAATGGCTTCGGCGGTGGGCGCAACGAAGGCGGCGCTCCGCGCGGCGACTTCGCTCCGCGTGGTGATTTCGCCCCCCGTGGCGAATTCGCTCCCCGCAAGCCGGCGTTCGCGAAGCCCGGAGCCGGCGGCGGCAAGCCTTTTGTGCCGCACGATGCACGCAAGCGCCCTGCACGCCCTGCCCGCTGATCGGCGCGCGGACTGCCGCTGACTGCAAAAGCCAACCCTTCGGGGTTGGCTTTTTTTATGGGCGGACCACACGATGGAACGGTACGGTCGGCGTCTGCCCGACAATCGTCCGCTTGATTGGAGGTTCCCGATGCCGTCTTCTTTGCCCTCGTCCTCGGACGCGGACTTCGAACACATGTTCGACCTTGCGCCCGTGTCGCTCTGGCTGGAGGACTACAGCGCGCTCAAGCAACTCTTTGCCCGCTGGCGCAGCGAAGGGGTGCAAGACATCGCCGAGCACGTCCGAAACGACCCCTCCTGCCTGCGGCAGTACAGCCATTGCCTCAAGGTCATCAAGGTGAACCAGCGGACGCTGGAGCTGTTCGCCGCGCCGGACCAGGCCACGCTGGAGGCCTCTCTCGGACAGGTGTTTCGCGACGACATGCACGCGCAGGCCTTGCCCGAGATTCTGCAGCTGTGGTCCGGGGCGACCGAGTTTTCCAACCAGGCGGTCAACTACACGCTCGATGGCCGCCGGCTCGACGTGCAGATCCGCGGACGCATCCTGCCCGGGCATGAGGACGACTGGAGCCGCGTGCTGGTGTCCCTGGAGGACAACACCGCGCAGCACCAGGCAAGCCGTGCCCTGAAGGAGAGCGAGCTGTATGCGCGCGGCCTCTTCGAGAATTCGCCGGTGTCGCTGTGGGTGGAGGACTTCAGCGCGGTCAAGCGGCTGCTCGACGACGTGCGGGCGCAGGGCATCCGCGATTTCAAGACCTTCCTCAAGGTGCACCCCGAGTTCGTGGTGCGATGCATGCACGAAATCCGCGTGATCGACGTCAATCAGGAAACCCTGTCGATGTTCGGGGCCGAGTCCAAGGAGATGCTGCTGCACCGGATCGGCAAGGTGTTCCGGGGGGAAATGCAGGAATCCTTTGCGGAGCAGTTGCTGGACTTGTGGGACGGCAGGCTCTTTCAGCAGCGCGAGGTGGTGAACTACTCCCTCTCCGGCGATGCCGTGAACATCCACATGCAATTCGCCATCCTGCCCGAGCATGCGCACGACTGGAGCATGGTGCTGCTGTCGCTGGTGGACATCACCGCGCGAAAAAAAGGCGGAGGCGTACCTGGAATACCTGGGCAAGCACGACGTGCTGACCCAGCTGCGCAACCGGGCTTTCTATGTCGAGGAACTGAATCGGCTCACGCGCAAGGGCCCCTGGCCGGTGGCCGTTCTCGTGATCGACATGAACGGTCTGAAGTCGATCAACGATGAAGAGGGCCATGCGGCCGGCGATGCCATGCTGCGCCGCGTGGGCGAGGTGCTGGCCAAGGCCGTGGATGCGCCGGCATGCGCCGCGCGCATCGGCGGCGACGAGTTCACCGTGCTGATGCCTGCGACCGACGAACGGGGTGCGCATTCCCTCATGGAACGCATCAACTCGCTGCTGGACCTGAACAACCAGTTCTATCCCGGCCGGCCGCTGAGCCTGTCCATGGGAATCTCGAGTGCCTCTTCGGGCGACCAGCTGGAGGCCGCGGTGAACCGGGCGGACCAGGCCATGTACGCCGAGAAGATGCGCTACTACCAGGCCCGCGAGACGGATCGCCGCCGGGGCAGCAATTGAGGCGAAGGCTGGCGCCGCGCTTGGGCGGGGCGTGAACGATCCGGGGTCAGCCCGCCGATGCGGTGCGGCCGACGTCCGGCCAACGGTGGTGCAGGTAAACCCAGGCTCCCAGCCCCACGCACATCATTCCCAGTGAGGCACCGGCCAGCCACAGCGTGGAATGCATGACCAGGGGGGCGACCACCCCGGCCACCAGCCCGTTGGCTGACGACCCCACGAAGGCCTGCAGCGAAGAGGCCATGCCGCGCCGCTCCGGATGCAGGTCCAGCACCAGCAGGGTGACCACGGGCACCATAAGCGCCCAACCGAACGCGAACACGGCGATGGGCAGCAATGCCCAGGACACGTGCGCCTTGAACAGCCAGTTCGCCAGCAGGTTCAGGATGGACATCGAGAACATGATCAGAAAGCCGTGGCGAATCTGCCGCTTGGGCGCGATGCGCCCTGCCAGCCGCCCGCTGAGCCAGGCGCCGCCCATGATGCCCGAGATCGTCAGCACGAAGAACCAGAAGAAATGCGTGGGAGCCAGCCCCAGGTGGTCGCCCAGGAAGGCCGGCGCGGCCAGCACGTACAGGAACATGCCGTTGAATGGCACGCCGCTGGCCAGTGCCAGCAGCAGGAAGCGGGGGCTCGAGCCCAGCTCCCAGTAGCCCCGCAGCAAGTGCCGCGCATTGAAGGGCTGGCGCTGCTCGGCATGCAGCGTTTCCGGCAGCAGGCGGTAGTTGGCCAGCCAGAGCGTCGCGCCGACGCCGGTCAGGAACCAGAACACACTGTGCCACCCCGCGTGCACGAACAGCCAGCCGCCGATGATGGGCGCGATGGCCGGTGCCACGCCGAAATAGATGGTGACCTGGCTCATCACCTGCTGCGCCTGGGCGGGCGGGAACATGTCGCGGATCACCGCACGCGACACCACGATGCCGGCACCTGCCGAGAGGCCCTGCAGCGCGCGGAAGATGACCAACTGGCCGATGCTCTCCGACAGGGCGCAGCCGGCCGACGCCAGGGTGAACACGGCAATGCCCCACAACACCACGGGCCTGCGCCCGAAGCTGTCCGACAGCGCTCCGTGGAACAGCGTCATGAAGGCGAAGCCGAACAGGTAGGCCGACAGCGTCTGCTGCATTTCCACTGGCGAGGCGCCCAGCGCGGCGGCGATCCCCGAGAACGCGGGGATGTAGGTATCGATCGAAAAAGGGCCCAGCATGCCCAGCAGCGCCAGCAGGACGGCCAGGGCCCAGCGCGGTGCGCGCCAGATGTTGTGGGCTTCAGGGTTCATGGATTCGGTGTGGAGCAGAGGACGGGCGAAAGGGCCGTGCCGCCGGGGGGCGGGGAGCGGTCCGCATGCCTGTTGGCACGCCCCGTCGCAGCAGGGCACAGGGTCACGATTATGGTGCAGGCTCCGCTTTGGGAGGTGTGCAGGCCGCGCCGCCTGTCCCGCGGGAGACGGTTCGGCGGGTTCCCGGATAATTCCGCAGTCACGCCGTCTGCGGCACCGAAAGAACCGATATGCAAACGTCCAAGATTCCCGCCACCATCGTCACCGGTTTCCTGGGCAGCGGCAAGACCACGCTGCTGCGCCACATCCTCGACAACGCCGACGGCCGCCGCATCGCGGTGATCGTCAACGAGTTCGGCGAACTCGGCATCGACGGCGAGATCCTCAAGGGCTGCGGCATCGGCTGCGACGACGCGGGCAACGAGCGCGAAGGCGCGCTCTACGAACTGGCCAACGGTTGCATGTGCTGCACGGTGCAGGAAGAGTTTTTCCCGGTGATGAAGCTGCTGGCCGAGCGGCGCGACCAGATCGATGCGGTGCTCATCGAGACCTCGGGCCTGGCCCTTCCCAAGCCGCTGGTGCAGGCCTTCCAGTGGCCGGAGATCGCCAACGTGTTCACCGTGGATGCGGTGGTGACGGTGGTGGACACGCCGGCCGCCGCGAGCGGCCAGTTCGCCGCCAACCCGCAGGCCGTTGACGCCCTGCGCCGTGCGGACCCCAACCTCGACCACGAGTCGCCGCTGCATGAATTGTTCGAGGACCAGCTCTCCGCTGCGGACTTGGTCGTGCTCAACAAGACCGACCTGGTGGACGCCGACGCGCTGGCCCGCGTGCAGGCGCTGGTGCGCGAGGAGATCCCCTCGTCCGTGAAGGTGGTGCAGTCCGAGCAGGGCCGTCTGCCGCTGGATGTGCTGCTGGGCCTGTCCAAGGCGTCCGAGGCCTCCATCGACCAGCGCCAGAGCCACCATGACCATGAAGAAGACCACGACCACGACGAGTTCGACGCGCACGTGATCGATCTGCCGGCCGTGGACCGCGACCGCCTGTTGACCGCCTTGGCGGGCCTCGTGGAGCAGCACGCCATCCTGCGCGTGAAGGGCTTCGCCGCCATTCCAGGCAAGCCCATGCGCTGGCTGCTGCAGGGCGTGGGCCGGCGCCTGGATCACCACTTCGACCGCGCATGGCGCGAGGGCGAGGACCGCCGCACGCGGCTGGTGTTCATCGGCCAGGCGCTGGATGCCACCGCGCTGCGTGCCGGGCTCGACGGCGTGGCCGCCTGATGCGGGCGCGATAGTCCGGCCCGGCCCGCCCGCATGCACCTGCTGAGCACCCGCCCGGGCGGCTTCGTCGAGGACGAGACCGTCATCACCCGCCTGGACCAGAGCCCGGCGGACATCGTCGTGCTCAGTTCGGCCGACACCACGCTCGCGCTGCTTTCGGCCGCCTGTGCCGAGCTGGCGCGCACGCAGCCGGGCTTTCCCTCGGTGCGGGTGGCCAACCTGCTGTACCTGCGCCAGCCCGCGTCGCTGGACCTGTACCTGGACGAGGTGTTGCGCCACGCGCGCGTGGTGATCGTGGACCACCTGGGTTCCGAATCGGCCTGGCCCTACGGCATCCAGCAGATCGGCGCGCTCGCGCGCCGGCAGGGGCAGCGACTGGCCATGTTCTCGGGCGACCTGCAGGAAGACCCGCACCTGGTGGAGCGCAGCACGCTGCCCCCTTCGGTGTGCCATGGGCTGTGGCAGTACCTTCGCGCCGGCGGCGCGGGCAATGCGCTGCAGTTCCTGCGCGCGGTGGCCTTCCACGGGCTGGACCATGGCGATGCGCCGCTGCCGCCGCGCAGCCTGCCGCAGGCCGCCGTGCATGTGCCGCCGGCGCTGGGCGTG
>NZ_BAAJYR010000021.1:0-32876 GCF_057546605.1 Acidovorax sp. KPB24-03
CGCGCCGCGCTTGGCGGCGGGTCGGGGGGCGGCCTGTGCCTGGGTGGCGGCCTCCAGGGCCCGGGTGAGCGCATCGATGCGCTCTTGCAGCGCCTGCACCTCGCGCGCGGTGGGCACGCCCAGCCGGGCGAGCGCCTTGGCCACGCGGTCTTCGAAGATGGTTTCCAGCTTGTCCCACTGGCCCGCCGCGCGCGTGCCGAATTCGCTGGCCGCGCTGGTCATGCGTTCGGCCGCTTCGGACAGGCGCTCCTGGGCGGTGGACTGGCCCTTGCGCTGCATGGCCGCGCCCTCCTTGACCAGCGCCTCGAACACCTTGCTGCCTTCCTGCTGCGCCTTGGCGAACGCGCCCAGGCCCGCCTGCCAGATCTGCTGCGCGGAGTCGCGCGCCTTGCTGCCGTAGAACGGGCCGCTGCCGGCCGGGTCGGCGTCGTCCGGTGCGTCGGGGTTTTTGGTGGATCGGGGCATGGATGGCTTTCCTTGGGGCAAGTGGTGCAACGGCGCCGCGCGGACCGGGTGGTTTGCGGCGGCATCGGCTCGAGACTTTACGTGCGCTGCGCGCGCCGTGGGTAGTGTGCGCCCCCTAAACGGCGCGGCGGGCCCGCTGCGGCTCGTAACAGGGCCCCGGCACGCGATGGGATAATCCGCCGCTTTGACACAGCGGCGCCTTCGCGCGACCCCCCATCCCATGATTCTTGTCACCGGCGGCGCAGGCTTCATCGGCGCCAACTTCGTTCTGGACTGGCTGGCTTCGGGCGACGAGCCCGTGGTCAACCTGGACAAGCTCACCTACGCAGGCAACCTGCAGAACCTGGCGAGCGCGCAGGGCGATCCCCGGCATGTCTTCGTGCAAGGCGACATCGGCGACACGGCCCTGCTGGCCAGGTTGCTGGCCGAGCACAAGCCCCGCGCCATCGTCAACTTCGCCGCCGAGTCGCATGTGGACCGCTCCATCCACGGGCCGGAGGACTTCATCCAGACCAACGTGGTCGGCACCTTCCGCCTGCTGGAGGCCGCACGGCACCACTGGCTGGCGTTGCCGGAGGGCGAGAAGGCCGCGTTCCGTTTCCTCCACGTCTCCACCGACGAGGTGTACGGCACGCTGTCGGCCAGCGATCCGGCCTTCGCCGAAACGGATGCCTACGAGCCCAACAGCCCCTATTCGGCCAGCAAGGCCGCGAGCGACCACCTGGTGCGCGCCTGGCACCACACCTACGGCCTGCCGGTGCTCACCACCAACTGCAGCAACAACTACGGGCCGTACCACTTCCCGGAAAAGCTCATTCCGCTGATGATCGTGAACGCCCTGGCGGGCAAGCCGCTGCCGGTGTACGGCGACGGCATGCAGATCCGCGACTGGCTCTACGTCAAGGACCACTGCAGCGCCATCCGCCGCGTGCTGCAAGGCGGCGCTCTGGGCGAAACCTACAACGTGGGTGGCTGGAACGAAAAGCCCAACATCGAGATCGTGCGCACGGTGTGCGCCCTGCTCGACGAACTGCGCCCGCGTGCCGACGGCCAGAGCTATGCCGCGCAGATCCACTACGTGCAGGACCGTCCGGGCCACGACCGGCGCTATGCCATCGACGCCCGCAAGATCGAGCGCGAACTGGGCTGGAAGCCCGCCGAAACCTTCGAGACGGGCATCCGCAAGACGGTGCAGTGGTACCTCGAAAACCCCGAGTGGGTGGCGGCCGTGACCAGCGGCGCCTACCGCGAATGGGTGCAGACGCAGTACCAGGCCGTGCCCGGCGCAGCGGCTGCGGCACCGAACGCCGTGGCGGCCAGCGCATGAACATCCTGCTTTTCGGCAAGGGTGGCCAGGTCGGCTGGGAGCTGCAGCGCAGCCTGTCGGTGCTGGGCACCGTGACGGCGCTCGACCACGACAGCACCGACCATTGCGGCAACTTCTCCGATCCCGCCGGCATCGTGGACACCGTGCGCGCGCTGCGCCCGGACGTCATCGTGAATGCGGCCGCCCATACGGCCGTGGACAAGGCCGAGAGCGAGCCGGAGTTCGCACGCACGCTCAACGCCACCACGCCGGGCGTCCTGGCCGAGGAGGCCGCACGCAGCGGGGCCTGGCTGGTGCACTACAGCACCGACTATGTCTTCGACGGCAGTGGCGACCGCCCCTGGGTGGAGACCGACACGCCGGCGCCGCTGTCCGTCTATGGCCGCACCAAGCTCGAGGGAGAGCGGCTCATCCAGCAGAGCGGGGCCCGCCACCTCATCCTGCGCACCAGCTGGGTCTACGCCGCCCGCGGCGGCAACTTCGCCAAGACCATGCTGCGCCTGGCCCAGGAGCGCGAGCGCCTGACGGTCATCGACGACCAGTGGGGCGCCCCCACCGGCGCCGACCTGATCGCCGACGTCACGGCGCATGCCCTGCGCCACCTGGAGCGGCGCCCCGAGGATGCCGGGCTCTACCACCTGGTGGCCGGGGGCGAGACCAACTGGCATGCCTATGCAAAATACGTCCTGGCGCAATCGGTACTAGGGGGTAATGCTATAAAAATAGTAGCTAACGACGTGGCGGCCGTGCCGACGAGCGCGTTTCCCACGCCGGCCGTGCGCCCGCACAATTCGCGGCTCGACACCCGCCGGCTGCAATCCACGTTCGGCCTCGTTCTGCCGCATTGGCAGGCGGGCGTCTCGCGCATGCTGGCCGAAATCCTTTAGCACCCAGGGCAGAGAGAGCACCACATGACCGCACGCAAGGGCATCATCCTCGCCGGAGGTTCGGGCACCCGCCTGCACCCGGCCACGCTCGCCATCAGCAAGCAATTGCTGCCGGTGTACGACAAACCCATGATCTATTACCCGCTCAGCACGCTGATGCTGGCGGGCATCCGGGAGATCCTGGTCATCAGCACGCCCCAGGACACCCCGCGCTTCGAGCAGTTGCTCGGCGACGGCAGCCAGTGGGGCATTCAATTGCGCTACGCCGTGCAGCCCAGCCCCGATGGGCTGGCCCAGGCGTTTCTCATCGGCGAGGAATTCCTGGCGGGCAGCCCGAGCGCCCTGGTGCTGGGCGACAACATCTTCCACGGGCACGATTTCGAGGACCTGCTTCGCAGCGCGCTGCAGCGCGAGGAGGGGGCCAGCGTCTTCGCCTACCACGTGCAGGACCCCGAGCGTTACGGCGTGGCCGAGTTCGATGCCCGCGGCAAGGTGCTGTCCATCGAGGAAAAGCCCAAGGCCCCGAAGTCCAGCTATGCCGTGACCGGCCTGTACTTCTACGACGCGCAGGTGGTGGAACTGGCCAAGCGCCTGAAGCCGTCCGCCCGGGGCGAACTCGAAATCACCGACCTGAACCGCCTCTACCTGGAGCAGGACGCGCTGCACGTCGAGATCATGGGCCGTGGCTATGCCTGGCTCGACACCGGCACGCATGAAAGCCTGCTGGAAGCCGGGCAGTTCATCGCGACGCTGGAGCACCGGCAGGGCCTGAAGATCGCCTGCCCCGAGGAAATCGCCTGGCGCAACGGCTTCATCGACGATGCCCAGCTGGCTCGGCTGGCGCAGCCCCTGGCCAAGAACGGCTACGGCCAGTACCTGCAGCGGCTGCTGCGGGAGCCGCGCGAGTAGCGCGAGGATCGCAACAGGCCCGGCGCGCCGCCGCGCCAGGCTGGCGTCCGTCGCGCGTGTCCTGTTCTTCCGCCGGTTTTCTTCTTTCTTTCGTTGTTGGCAATTCCTCCATGAACGTCATTCCCACCCGCCTGCCCGATGTCGTCGTCCTCGAACCCAAGGTGTTCGGCGATGCCCGGGGCTTTTTCTTCGAGAGCTTCAACCAGCGTGCCTTCGACGAGGCCACCGGCACGCGCCATGCGTTCGTGCAGGACAACCACAGCCGCAGCGCCCGCGGCGTGCTGCGGGGCCTGCATTACCAGTTGCGCCAGCCCCAGGGCAAGCTCGTGCGCGTGGTGCGCGGCACGGTGTTCGACGTGGCGGTGGACCTGCGCAGGAGCTCGCCCACGTTCGGCCAATGGACGGGCGAGGAGTTGAGCGAGGAAAACCAGCGCCAGATGTGGGTGCCGCCCGGCTTCGGCCATGGCTTCGTGGTGCTCAGCGAGAGCGCGGATTTCCTCTACAAGACCACCGACTACTACGCCCCCGAGCATGAGCGCTGCATCGCCTGGGACGATCCCGCCCTGGCGATCGACTGGCGCTTCGACGGCGAGCCCAGCCTGTCCGCCAAGGACATGAAGGGCCTGCCGCTCGACCAGGCCGAGGTGTTTGACTGACTGACGCCTGCGGCGGGCTGTGCGGGGCAGGGCCCGGTCCGCAGCGGCTCACGGGCCCTTGGGCGCCAGCGTCTGCTGCGTGGCCCGGTACAGGTGGTCGGAGCCGAACTTCGGGTTGTCCGGATCGAACGAGAACATGTTGTGCCCCCGGGGCACCAGGGTGCCATGCCAGCGCGGCTCGGCGAAGAACGAGAGAAAGTCCGCACCCCGCTCTGCATGGGCATCGAACACGCGCTGCAGGGCGGCCGCGTCCATCGCCTTCAAGGGATGGAACTCGGTGATGCCGTAGCGGGTGTGGCCGCTGCGGCCCAGCCAGTCGAAGTAGGAATGCCCGTAGGTCGGCTCGCCGTACAGGCTCACGCCCAGCCGGATGGAGCCCAGCGGCCGCAGCGATGCCTGGATCGCAAACTTGTTCTCGTCCCAGCCCGGGTTCGTGAACGGCACGATCTGGTGGGTGTAGCGGGGCACGTCCGCCAGGCACGAGCGTGCCACCTCGCCATCGAAATACCGCAGATAGTCGACCACCTGCTTCGCGCGAAAGGCATGCCACAGCGGCACGAGCGGGTTGTAGTAGTACGACGACGCGTCCCGCGGCGTGTCGATGTGCGCCTGCACGCCGGGCCCGGCAGGCGTGCTGGCCGGCAGCGCTGCCTGGGGCTGCGGCTGTGGCGTGCTCTGCTGCCGGTCCATGATGGCCACGTCGCGGCGGCCCAGGTGGGTGAGGGCGCCCGGCCGCGTTTCCAGGAAGATGTCCAACCGGTGCATCCCGGCCGGCAGGCGCCGGAAATCCAGGTCCATGCGCCAGCCGGTGTTGGCGTCTCCGAACTCCGGCTTGGCCGCCAGCACGTCCTGCCGCCCCAGCCGCACGGCGGTCTTGCCCACCAGGCGGCCGTTGCGGTAGATGTGGATCCAGGCCGGGTGCTCCGGGGTGGCGCCTTCCACATGCGCCCAGCCCGAAATGGGCAGGCTGCCCTGCGCGAACGCATCGATGTGCTCGGTGTAGCGGCGCAGCGGCTCGGTGCGGATGTCGCGGGACGGGGGCTCCACCTCGGAGAACGCGGCGTAGTCGCCGCCCACGGCACGGTTGAGCGCCTCGATGCGGCCGAATTCGGCCTGCAGGTGGTGCCTAAACCCTTCGACCGAGGCCGCGCTGTAGTCGGTCACCCGGTAGGCGCCATCGAAGCCCATGCCCGCCTGGAAATTGGGAAACAGGTGGTGCAGTTCCCCCAGCAGCGTGATGCCCCGGATCTTGGCGCGGTCCTGCGCTGGCAGCTGGCAGGCCGCGTCCAGCACGGCCTGCATGGCCTGTGCGCGCCGCTGCGTCAGGGTGTTGCGGGTGGTGGCGAACGTCCAGTTGAAGACTTTGGAGTCGTAATAGTCGTCGGTGCTCAATGCCCCATCCCGGGTGTGGCCCATGTTGGCAGGGTCGGCGGCCAGCGCGGCCTCGATCGGGGCCTGGGCTGAGAAATGCGTGGAGAACAGGTAGAGGATCGCCGGCCGGGGCGTGTCGCGCAACGTGCGCACCAGGCGCCCCACTTTCTCGTCGTCGATGCGCCAGTCCCCGTCCGCCGTCTGGTGGAAAAGACGCAGCAGCGGCACGGGCAGGGTGTAGCCCAGGGCTTCACGGGGTGATGGCGGCTCCGTGGGCTGCAGCGTTTTCAGCGTGGATTCGATGAGCGCGGCGGCCGAGCCCTGCGGGCCCTGGCAGCGCTCGGCCAGGTCCTGCATCGCGGCCGGCAGGGTTTCGGGCGAGAGCACGCAGGGCTCGATGACGCTGACCATCGGGGCCAGCAGCAGGCGATCCGCACGGAGCGGATGCGCAGGCGCATGCGGCTGGAGCAGCGCCAGGCCGCCCGCGCCGGCCAGAAGAACACCCAGGGCCGCGAGGGCCATGGAAACGTGCAGGGCAGTCCGTCTGGGAGGGTTTTGCATGGGCGGGGCGGGCAGTCGCATCAATTGATCGGGGGAGGCCCGCGACTTTAAGCGAAGGCCCGGCTGGCCCGCGGGGTGTGCAAAGGCCATGGCTTTGGCGGGAGTGGGCCCCAGGCCGTCGCGGCTACACTTGGGCCCCATTGCGCGCGCCCGAGGGCGCGCAACGCCGCTCGCGGCGCCATCCCACACCTCCATGACGACGAATACCCTTCCCGACCGCATCGAACCGCTGGCAGACGCGACGCCCGCGCCGCGTCCTCCGCTGGGAGAGCTGCTTGTCCAGTCGGGCAAGCTGAGCGCCCGCGACCTGGAGCGCGCCCTCTCCGCGCAGCAGGAAATGGGCGGACTGCTGGGCCGCGTGCTGGTGCGGCTGGGGCTGGTGTCCGAGCTGGACGTGATCCAGTCGCTGTCGCGCCAGTTGGGGATATCCATCGTGCCGGCTGGCGAGTTTCCCGAACTCATGCCCGAGGTCGAGGGGCTGCTGCCGGAATTCCTGCACGCCAACAGCGTGTATCCGCTGCAGGTCAGCGAAGGCCGCATGCACGTGGCAATGGCCGTTCCGCAGGATGCGTTCGTCGTCAAGGCGCTGCATCTGGCCACGGGCCATGTGATCGTTCCGCACCTGGCGCTGGACAGCGACATCGAGAAAGCCCTGTCCGAGCCCGTGGTGGAGCAGGGTGCCGAAGACGACGAGGCCGACGACGGTTTCGGCGATGGCTCCGATGGCGGCGACTTCGTCGAGCATCTGAAGGACCTGGCCAGCGAAGCGCCGGTCATCCGCCTGGTGAACGCCATCATCGGCCGTGTGATCGATCTGCGCGCCTCGGACATCCACTTGGAGCCGTTCGACGACGGACTGCACGTTCGCTACCGGGTGGACGGCGTGATCCATGCGGGCGAACTGGTGCCGCCGCGCCTGAGCGCCGCCGTGAACTCGCGGGTCAAGCTGCTGGCCCACCTGGACATTGCCGAGCGCCGCCTGCCGCAGGACGGCCGCATCAAGACGCGCGTCAAGGGCCGCGAGCTCGATCTGCGGGTGTCCACCGTGCCCACCGTGCACGGCGAAAGCGTGGTAATGCGGGTGCTGGACCGGGCGAGCGTGCGCCTGCAGCTGGAAACCATGGGTTTCGAGAAGGACACGCTGGAGCGGTTCAACAGCCTGCTCGCACGGCCCCACGGCATCTTGCTGGTCACCGGCCCGACGGGTTCGGGCAAGACGACCACGCTGTATGCGGCCTTGTCGAAGATCGATGCGGGGGCCAACAAGATCATCACGGTGGAGGACCCGGTCGAGTACCAGCTGGAAGGCATCAACCAGATCCAGGTGCATCCGCAGATCAACCTGACCTTCGCCAACGCGCTGCGCTCCATTCTGCGCCAGGACCCCGACATCATCATGATCGGTGAAATGCGCGACGGCGAAACCGCCCAGATCGCCGTGCAATCGGCGCTCACGGGGCACCTGGTGCTCTCCACCCTGCACACCAACACGGCCGCCGGCGCCGTGATCCGGATGAAGGACATGGGCGTGGAGGGCTACCTCATCACCTCCGCCGTCAACGGCGTGCTGGCCCAGCGCCTGGTGCGCACGCTGTGCGGCCAGTGCAAGGAGCCTTTCGAGCCGGGCGAGGACGTGCGCCAGAGCACGGGGCTGGCGCGCTTCAGCGGCGTCGGCCAGGCCATCTACCGGGCCGTGGGGTGCGAGCACTGCCGAGGTTCCGGCTACCGGGGCCGGACCGGCATCCATGAACTGTTCGTGCTGGACGAGCCCATGCGCCGCGCCATCATCGAAGGCCGCGATGCCAACGCGCTCAATGCGCTGGCGGCGCAGGGCGGCATGCTCAACCTGTACGAGGACGGGCTGCGCAAGGTGGCCGCCGGCATGACCACGCTCGATGAGCTCGCCCGCGTGACGCAGGACCAAGCCGATGCCTGATTACGTCTGGCGGGCCGCCGCCGCCTCGGGCAAGGTGGCCGAGGGCCGGCTCACGGCCATCAACGAAGCCCAGGCGCTCAAGCAACTCAGGGCGCAGGGTCTCACGCCATTGACCATCAGCGACTCGATCGGTGCTTCCGCCGGCCCGGGCGCCAGCAGTGCCATGGGCACCGCCTCCGCCAATGAGGCCATCGGGGCCGCTGCCGTGCCCAAGGGGCGCAGCGGCAAGGGGCCGGTCAAGGCGGCCGATGTGCTTGCGCTCACCTCCGAGCTGTCCATCATGCTGCGGGCCGGACTGGCCTTGGACAACGCGTTGCGCGTGCTCATCGACATGAGCTACAAACCCAGCATGGCCGAGCTGCTGCAAGGCATTCTGGACGCGGTCAAGGGCGGCACGCCGCTCAGCCGCGCCTTGTCGCAGCACCGCGAGCTGTTCGGCGATTTCTACATCAACATGATCCGCTCGGGCGAGGCCAGCGGCCAGATGTCGTCGGTGCTGGAGCGGCTCGTGGAGCACATGGAGCGGCAGCGCGCACTGCGCGACAGCGTCATCTCCGCCACCATCTACCCCGCGATCCTTTTGGGCGTGGCCGTGCTGTCGCTCATCGCCATGCTGGGTTTCGTGGTGCCGCAGTTCGAAAAAACTGTTCACCGACATGGGCGATGCGCTCCCGATGCCGACCCAGATCGTCATGGCGCTGGGCCATGCCTTCACGCGCTACGGCCTGTTCATCGGCATCGTGGCGCTGGGCCTGGGGCTGATGGTGCGCCGCTGGGCGGCTCTCCCGCCGGGCGCCAATGGTGGCAGGCGCGGCTGCTGAAGCTGCCGCTCATGGGGCGTCTGGCGCTGAAATACCAGCTCACGCTGTTCTCGCGCTCCCTGGGCACCTTGCTCGGCAATGGCGTGCCCATGCTGACGGCCCTGCACATTGCGACCGAAACCGTCAGCAACACGGTCTTGCAGCAGGCCCTGTCCCGTGTTGCTCCCATCGTGAAAGAAGGGGGCAAGGTTGTCCAGGCCGTTTCCGCGACGGGCATCTTCGAACCGCTGGCGATCAACCTGATCCGGGTAGGCGAGGAAACCGGCCGCATCGGTCAGATGATGCTCGAGCTGTCCAATATATTGAACCGCGAAGTCGAAACCGGTATCAAACGCCTTCTCACGCTGGTGGAGCCGGTGCTCATTCTGGTGCTGGGTATTTTGATTGCCGCCATCATTGTTTCCATCCTTCTCGGGATCCTGTCCATCAATGACCTCGCCGTATAATTTTTGTTTGTCCAAGGAGTCCTCTTCCATGGCGCATTCCCGTGCTGGCCGCTCCTGTGGCACCCCTATGCAACGCAAATCCGCCCGCGGCTTCACCCTGATCGAACTGCTGGTCGTTCTGGCCATCCTGACGCTGCTCGCCGGCTTGGTAGGCCCCCGTGTGCTCAACCAACTGGGCGGCGCCAAGGCCAAGACGGCCGGTGTGCAGATCGCCGACCTGGACAAGTCGCTCGAGTTGTTCAAGCTCGATGTGGGCCGCTACCCTTCGACCGAAGAAGGCCTGGAGGCACTGGTGAAGCGCCCCGGCTCCGTGAACGGCTGGACAGGCCCTTACCTCAAAGGCGGCGTGCCTTCTGACCCCTGGGGCCATCCTTACCGCTATGCCAACCCGGGCCCGAACGGCGGCATCGAGATCCTGTCACTCGGCTCCGATGGCGCCCCCGGCGGTGAAGGCGAAGCGGCCGACATCCGCAACACGCCCTGATCGCCTGCATCCCCAGGCGTCCTGCCATGCGGCGCGAGCGCGGCTTTACGCTGGTCGAGTTGCTGGTCGTGTTCGCGATCCTGGCCCTCGTGATCGGCTTGGCACCGCTGGCTTTCGATCGGCTGCGGGATTCGGCGCAGTACCGTGACACGGTCCGCACGATGATCAGCCAGATGCGTGCCGCCCGTGTTACCGCCATGGCGGAAGGGCGGGAGGTCCGCTTCTCCGTGGACTTGAAGAATCGCATGTATGGCAACGACTCCGCCTTGAAGCCGTTGCCGCAGCCGCTGCAGTTGCGTGCCATCGTGGCCGGTACCGAATTGAATGCGCAGAGCCAGGCGGCCATCCGCTTCCTTCCGGGTGGCGGCGCCACGGGCGGCAGCATCGAAATCCTGAGGGCGCCCGGCATCGGCACTCGGCTGCGGGTGGACTGGCTGTCCGGGCGCGTGACGCAAGAGGCCCTCACCCGATGACGCGCGGCTTGCATCGCCGACAGCGGGGCTTGACCTTGCTGGAGTTACTGGTGGCCTTCGCCATCATGGCGTTGTCGCTTGGCATGCTTTACCGCGCCATGGGCAGCAGCGCGCGCAGCGTTGCGGACGTGGATCGGTATCAACGCGCGGTGGTGCTGGCCGAGTCGTTGCTCTCCCTGCGCGACGCCATCCCTGAGCAGGGCTTGAACCAGTCGGGGGAGTCCGCTGGCTACCAGTGGCGCATCACCACGGCGCCCTATGTGACGGAGTTCAAGGGGCCCGCCATTCCGCCTTTGCACGAGGTGAACATCGTCATCTCCTGGTCGGACGGTGTGCGCCTGCGCAACTTCGAACTGAGCACCTTGCGGCCGCAGCGCAAGCCGCCCGAGCCGGGGCGTGGATGATGAAGCGGTGGTCTGAAGGCTCGAAGGCGCTGCGCCAGCGCGGCTTCACGTTGGTGGAACTGCTGGTGGTCATCACCTTGCTGTCGCTCGTGATGCTGGCCCTGGGGTCCGCGTTGCGTACCACGGCACAAACGGAAGAGAGGGTGGATCGCCGGATGCTGCGGACCGATGAACTGCGGGTGGCCAACGGGTTTCTGCGCTCGGTGCTGGGCCGGGTGTCTCTGCAAAAGCGGGCGGCGGTCGTCTCCATCGACGAGAGCCCGTACTTTTTCATCGGGCTGCCCGAGGAGATGGCTTGGGTGGGGGTGATGCCAGCCCGTTACGGTGCGGGTGGGCGCTACCATTTTCGATTGGGCGTGCTGGACCAGGCATCGGGGCCTGCTTTGGTATTGCGGTACTTGCCTTGGATCGATGGAGGCGTGGCGCCGGATTGGAGCCAGGCCGCCAGCTACGTGCTGGTGGATGGGATGACCGGCTTTTCACTCCGGTACGAAGACGCCAACGAGGAGCCTCCTGTCTGGGGCGCTCCCTGGAAGGCGGTTGATCGGCTGCCTCAACGGGTTTCGATCGCGATCCGGACCTCCGCAGGCGTTTGGCCGGACATCGTCATTCCGATGCGCGTTCTGCCATCCAGCGATCCGGCCAGCGACGGAGCCACTTTTGGCGGGAGCCGCTCGTGAATCAGCGCAAGCCAAGTAAGCACCGTAACAAGAAACAGCGCGGCATGGCGCTGTTGGCCGTGCTCTGGATGGTCGCAGCCCTCACCATCATCGTGTCTGGCCTGACACGATCCATCAGGGAAGAGGCGCGCGTCATGTCCTTGTCGCGCCAGAACGTCCAGGCCCAAGCGCTGGGCGATGCGGCGATTCAACTGGCATTGCAGGCGCTGGTGGCCAGCAACACCCCCCTGGCCCGCACCCGGCAGGCACAGATCGACTATCGCGGGGTCACGATGCAGGTCCAAGCCATGCCTTTGAACGGCTTGATCGACATCAATGGTGCGCCTGTTGCCTTGCTGGCGAAGCTCTTTTCCGTTGCCGGCGAAATGCCGGCAGAGGCGGCCCAGGGGCTCGCTCAAGCCACAGTGGAAATGCGTGAGCGGCGCGATCCACGCGGCGTGCCGCAGCGTTTTTGAATCGGAAGAAGACCTGCTCAAGGTGCCCGGGGTGGACTACACCCTCTATGCTAGACTTTCGCCGCTCATCACTGCAGATCTTCGAGGGCGAGGCTTGGTCAATCCGATGGCTGCGCCCTTGGAAGTACTGACCGTCCTTGCCGGAGGAAACGCTGCAGTCGCCATGCGCATCGTAGCGGACCGGGATGCCGGCGCTGAAGGCATCGATACCACGGCCCTGGAGGCCGCATTTTTGGATAACTCGACGGTTCGGCGGCTGCGAATCCAGGCAAGGGTTCCCATGCCGGACGGTGTTTGGTTGCGCGTATCGCGCAGCATCGATTTCAACGCACGTGCGAAGGGCGGTTTGCCGTGGCAGACCTTCCGTGCCAGTTCAAGCGTTGAGCCCGTGATACGTAAAAACTCCTGAGCCACCCATGCCTTCCATTTCCTCCGATGCCCGTTTCCTGGGAATCGACTTGCACGCGCTCTGGCGTGATGTCCGCAGCCCCTGGCAGGGTATGCATGCGTGGCCGCTGTTCTCCTGGCTGACGCCGTCCGCGCCGGTCGTGCTGCTCCATCCCGAGGACGGCCTCTCTTTCTGGCTGGGGGACGAAAAGCAGTCCAAGGTGGCGGGCCCGGTCAAGGCCAGCTTCACCGCCGTTGAACTGCCTGAAGAATTCGTGCTTCGCAGGACGCTGACCTTGCCGCCCATGGCTGAATCGGACATCGCCAAAGCCGGTGCTTTGGAAGTGCGTGCCATCAGTCCCTTTCCCGAAGCGGATCTGGTGTGGGGCTATCGGTTGATCGAAGGCTCCACGGGCACTTCCCGAATCGAGTTGGCCTTGGCGTCTCGCAGGCAGGTCGCCCAATACCTCGCCTCCCAGGCCGCTCGCCTTGGCGGCGTGTCAAACCCGGAAGTCTGGGTGCGCAGCAATCAACAGCGCCCCATCGTGCTTGGTGGCTATGGTGAAGGCTTGCGCCATGCGCATGCACTGAGATGGAGGCGCACGGGTTATGGGCTTTTGCTCTCGATGGCTGTACTGGCCATGGTCATTGCGGTGACCCCTACGCTCCAATTGCGTGAGCGCGCGATCGAGGCGGCGCAGAGCTATCAGGATGCGGCCAAGCGCACGGCTCCGGTCGTCGCCAAGCGGGATGCGCTCATGCAATCGGCAGAGAAGCTCGGAATGCTGTCGGAAGTGCTTGCCACGCGCATCGAGCCTTTGCGTGTGCTGGACAAACTGACCCAGCTGCTGCCGGACGATACCTATCTGCAGAGTTTTCGCATGCAAGGCGCCAAAGTGACCATTGTGGGAATGACCGGAAATGCGGCCGCCCTGATGCAGGTGCTGGGCAATGAGCCGGGGTTGCGAGAGGTCCGTGCCCCATCTGCTGCCACCCGGATGGGGAATTCCCCCAAGGAAACGTTTGCCATTGAATTCACGCTGGATCCTCAGTTTTTCGGGGTGGTGGGAAGTGCAGTCGCAGGCAAGGCCGCAGTCGCCTCCACTGGGGCCGCGACGCCGGTCCTTGCCCCGGGGGGTGTTGCCAGCGCTGCTGCTTCGGGCGCTAGCGTGGCCGGAGCGCCTGTCGCCCCAGCTTCGTTGCCCGCCAATTCATCCTCCAGCGCAGTCGCACCGCCGCCGGCCAGTGCCTCTCCATCGGCTGGTGGAGCTGCCTTTGGCGGATCGGTCGCCACATTCGGCGGCCGTACCACCACTGCACCTGCATTGCCCGCTTCTTCGCCTGCGAACCGTACCAAGCCATGAAACGCATTTCATCCCGTGAGGGGCTGATCCTCGTCTGTACTCTGGCTCTGGCGATCCTCCCCCTGGTCATGTTGGGCTGGTACATCGCTGAAAAGCACCAAGGTGCCGAGTCTCAACTGGCGCAAATGGAGCCGCGCTATGCGCGGCTTCTGGGCCTGGAGTCGCAGCGGACGGATATTGAAGCCGTGCTTGCGCAGGCCAATGCGGCAAGAACGCAGTACATCTATCCGGCATCCCAGGATGCCAACCAGACTGGCAATGCGGCTCAGCAGCGGATCCGGGATATCTTCAGTGCGGCGGGCTTGCAGGTGATCAGTAGCCAGGTGCTGCCTGCCAAGGACGAGAAGGGTTTTGATCGCATTCCGCTGACGGTGCGGACCGAGGGCGAAATGCTGGCCCTGCAAAGCGCGCTGGCCGTTCTGACCAGTCAAATGCCCATCATCGTCATCAATGATCTGGACATTCAGCTCCAAGGCGGCTATGCCAACTCGGATCCCAAGGTCGCTCCCCGGCTGTCGGCGCAGTTTGGCCTCAGCGTATTGCGGGAGCGCACATGAAGCGGTATGCCTTGCATCTGCTGCTGCTGGCCAATGCAGCGTTGCTGATCCTTCTGGCATGGATGTGGGTTGCGCCGGATGGAAGCGTTCGCAATGTGCATTGGCAAGAACCAACGCCTCACCGAACGGATTTCGCTGCCATGCTTCCCGCTTTGCCAGGGGTGACCAACGCAGATACCGGGCAGTTCATTGCGATGCTGGATCGGCCATTGTTTGCTTTCACGCGCAGGCCGCCTCCACCGCCTCCGCCGCCCAAGGCCGCCGAGGAAGTGCAGGTCGACAACCTCAGCACCGCTCGCCTGTCAGGCGTCTTTGTCGGCGATGGTGCGGGAGGCATCATCATCGAAGTGGCCGGCAAGCACCGCCGTGCACGTCTGAATGACAACATCGAAGGGTGGACGCTCCAGTCCATCAACGGTCGCAATGTCACCTTCATCAAAGGTGACCAAAGCCGTGTCCTGCAGCTGCCTCGTGCGGCCGTTACTTCGTATACCGGCATGGCTCCAGCTGCACCGGTCAGCGCTCCCACATCGATCGGACGAGGGGCGGTGCAACCTCCAGCCCGGTCCGCCCCCCCCCGCGCAACATTTGGCGGTCGTTCTTAATGAGCGTGCTTCCTATCTGTTCGTTTCTCCCCGTTTCCAGGCAAGCAGTCATGACCCCTTACCGACACGCACTCACCGCTATTGCGCTGGCCACTTGTCAGTTGGCCATAGCCCAGTCGCAGCAGTCCGCCCCCGCAACCGGTAGCAGCAACATCGTCACGGAGTCGAGCGGTGCAGTGGTGCCAAGCTCCGCGTCTGATTCGTCCGCCAATGCCGCGTCGAAGAAGGCGGACAAACCTTTGGCAGAGGGCGAGCTTCCTGCAGCGGAGCCGCGTTTCATCATCGGAAACGATCGTGTGATCGCCCCGGCCAAGCCGGTGGCTGCCGTACAAGGCGCTCCGTTGTCCTTCAATTTCGAAGAGGCGCCGGTGGCAGAGGTCGTGCGTACCATTTTGGGAGATATCCTCAAGACGGACTATGTGCTTCACCCGCCGTTGAGCGGGACGGTGACTTTGGCGACACGAACGCCCATTGCACCGGATCAGGCGGTTTTCCTGCTGGAGAGTTCTTTGCAGGCCAACGGACTCGCCATGTTGCGCGATGCCCGCGGCACCTACCACGTCGGGCGGCCTGATGCATTGCGGAGCATCGGTGGGTCCGTTCGCCAGGTAGGCAACGGTCCGTTGCCCCCGGGCTCGGGCGCCATCATCGTGCCGCTGCAATACATCGGTGCGAGCGAAATGGCATCCATTCTTCGGCCGATGATGCCCCCCGATGCCGTCGTGCGGGTAGACAACGTGCGCAATCTGCTGATTCTGAGTGGCACACGCACCCAGGCCGAAGGGTGGCTCGATCTGGTGAACACCTTTGACATCGATCTGCTCAAAGGCATGTCGGTTGGGGTGTTCCCCTTGAAGCATGCGTCGATCAAGGAAGTGGAAACCGCGCTGCGCCTGGTCAGTGGCGGTGGTGCTGCAGCGGCTTCCCCGAATGTCGGAGGAGCCGTCGCTACAGGCACACCGGGTGCTGCGCAGGCGAATGCGGCCAGCGCGGCGCAGGCCATGCTGGGTGAAGGCAATCCTCTCTTCGGCGCTCTGCGCATCATGCCCATCGAGCGGCTCAACAGCATTCTGGTGGTCACGCCACGCGCCTCCTATTTGGAGGAAGCCCGCCGCTGGATCGAGAAGTTGGACCAGCCCAGCGACAACGGGTCTGAGCCACAGCTATTCATCTACCAGGTGCAGAACGTCAATGCCAAGCACCTTGCGAGCGTGCTCAGCGGGATTTTCGGGGGCCAGACCGGTGGATCGAACGTGGCCAACAGCGGGGTGGCACCCGGATTTGGAAGCGCGACGGGGAACTCTTTCGGCCAGACGCAAAGCGGATTCGGCGGCGTTGGCAGCACTTTCAGCAGCAGCGGGTCCAGTTACATGGGCGGCAGCGGCGTCCGCTCTTCGGGTCTGACGGGCAGTGCTTTCTCCAGTGGTTCCGGGACCGGAGCCTTCGGCAACCGCAATACCAACTCACAAGGTACACAGCAGCAGGGCACCTTGAGTGCCAATCTGGGCAGCGTCCGGGTGATGGCCGATGAACTGAACAATTCAGTGCTCATCTGGGGGACGCGCGCTGAGTATTCAAAGATTGAAGCGGCGCTGAAGAGACTGGATCTTCCCCCCACACAGGTTCTGATCGAAGCCAGCATCATTGAAGTGACCTTAAACGATGATCTCCAGTACGGCCTGCAATGGTCGTTCAACAACAGTCGAAATGGATACACCGGGCAGGGGCTGATCAGCGGGCGCAATCCGACCACCGTCAGCAGGGATACCCTGCTGGGAGGTGCATCTCAAGGTTTCTCCTATGTGCTCAGCAGTTCAACGGGCGTGCAGGCTGTGCTCAATGCCCTGGCTGACAAATCCCTTTTGAAGGTGATCTCCAGCCCATCGCTGATGGTGCTGGACAATCACACCGCATCCATCAATGTCGGCAACCAGGAGCCGGTCAGCACGACGACAGTTAGTTTTGTGGACAATGCAAACGCGTCCACCAGCTCGGTTCAATACAAGGACACGGGCGTCAACCTTGTTGTCACGCCGTCCGTGAACGCTGGCAACATCGTGAACATGCAGGTGGATCAGACGGTGACCGATTTGGGCGCTGTCAGAAGCAACGCCAACAATCAGCCTGCATTTTTGCAACGCCAGATCAGCAGCAAAGTCGCTGTGCGGTCGGGTGAAACCATCGTGCTGGGTGGCCTGATCAAGGACAACAGTACAGTTGGTAAGGCCGGCGTTCCTTTGCTACAGGACATTCCGGTCCTCGGAAATTTGTTTGGCACCAATAGCAACACCAGCAATCGGACGGAACTGCTGGTTGTTCTCACGCCGCGTGTGGTGCGAACTGATATCGACATTCGGGAAGTGAGTGAAGACTTGCGTGACCGAATGAAGGGTTTGAGAGTCATCGAACTCAAGGAACAGGGGAGCCGTAACCCCCTCAAAGCGCCTCAGGCACCGGTGCAACCAGTCCAGCCAAACTGAGTCGAACAGCGTCGTTCAACCAGATCGTTAACAGGAGATCAACACAACCATGGTTCAAAACACCACTTTCCGTCGCCGGATGGGCGCCATTGTCTTGGCTGCAGGCGTCATGGCACTCTCAGGATGCGCCGCCTTCAAGCCTGCCACTCCAGAACAGATCGTCGAGCAGCGGGCAACGGAGTATTGGAAAGCGAGAGTGGCCGGTCAGTACGACAAGGCCTATGCCTTGTCCACGCCTTCTTACCGCAAAACCAGGACAGCCGACCAATTCAAGATGCAATTTGGTGCTGGTGTTGCCGTCAAGAGCGTGGAGGTCACGAAAGTCACTTGTGAGGGCGAGAAGTGCACCACTCAGGTGAAATTGGGAGTTCAGCCTGCCGTGATCGGTTCAAAGCTTGGTACGATCGACAGCTACCTGAACGAGACATGGCTGCTTGAAGATGGCCAGTGGTGGCACTATCAAGATCTTTAATAGGGATCTTCGAAGGCGTTTGCAAGCGGTCTTGCGAAGCAAGATTCACCTCACCGCATACGGTGTTGCATTTCCTCAACAACAGGTTTTGTTACAGCGGTTCCGTTGTACAACACGTCAGAGCGCTGTGCTACCATCCCTTAGCGTAATCAATCGTGGTAGTTGCGCTTACCAACTTTTTAACTGGAGTTCTTGATATGAGAAAAAATGTTCTGGCCCTGAGCATTGCTGCCATGATTGGTGGCCTGGGCTTTGCTGGCGCCGCATCTGCTGATGTGGTCGTTGGTACGGCTCCGCTGAAGACGACGACCGCTACGACGATGTCGTTCGCGGAAGGCGGCGTGGGTCATGCACTGCTGGTTCCTTACTTCAACGCACAAAACGGCAACATGACCGTGATGCACGTTGTGAACACCGACACCTCCAACGGCAAGGCCGTGAAGGTTCGTTTCCGCGGCGCCCTGAACTCCGACGACATTCTTGACTTCCAAGTCTTCATGTCGCCTGGTGACGTGTGGACTGCTGCCGTGACGGCTGGTTCCGATGGCGTGGCACAAATTGTGACCGCTGACGGCACCTGCACGTTGCCTACGCTGGCCCGGGGTGTGAACCAACGTTTCGTGACCGACCGTCTGAATCCTGGCATCTCGGAAGCCGACAAGGCCAACAACACACGTGAAGGCTACGTTGAAATCTTCAACATGGCTGACATTCCTCAGCTGCTGGCTGGCACGACCACGGTCAACCCCCTGTACACGGCTATCAAGCACGTGAACGGCGTTGCACCTTGCACGTCCTCCACCCTGAACGCTACGCTGCAAAACTTCACGACGCCTGCCGCCGTGGCTGCAGCTGGTTTCGACACGCCTTCGACCGGCCTGCTGGGCGACTGGTACATCATCAACGTCGCTCAAACGACGACGTTCTCGGGTGGCGCTACCGCAATCCGTGCTGAAAACAACGGCGCTCAAGCCATTGCTAACTTCGTGCACTTCCCGCAATCGGCCAGCGCAGCACCTACGCCTGACACGTACACGGCTGACCCGCTGTTCCGTACGGTGAACGTGTTCACCACGGGTACGACGCCTCCTACGACCGTGCCAGCAATCGCTGCCGCGAACTATGACCTGCCCGACATGTCGACGCCTTACGTGACGGCTCCTAGCGCAACGGCTCCTCTGACGCAAGCTCGCTTGCTGACGAACGCCCTGGCTGTGACCTCGATCGCTAACCAGTACGCTAACGACACGAGCATCTCCGCCAAGACGGACTGGGTGTTCTCCATGCCTACCCGTCGTTACAACGTGGCGTCTAACTACGCTGCTGCGCAAACCGGTGGCAACGCTGCTCAAGTTCGCTACTTCTCCGACCTGATCCCAGGCGTTGTTGGTGTGAGCGACGAACGTTTCAACCCAGGCAACACGTCGCTGGCTACCACCGGTGGTGCCATCTGCGTGAGCTCGACGGGCCAAGCGTTCTTCGACCGCGAAGAAACCACGACCACGACCGGCGCTGTGTTCTCGCCTGGTTCCATCACGCAGACCCGTTTCTGCGGCGAAACCAGCGTGCTGAGCTTCCGTGATGGCGGCACCTCTGTGCTGGGCGCTTCGGTGGCCCGTCAAGATCTGTCGAGCGGTTCGTTCACCAACGGCTGGAGCCGCGTGGATGTGCCTAACGTGGTGGCTGGCCAATCCCTGGGTCTGCCAATCCTGGGCGCTTCGTTCATCAAGCTGTCGAACCCCAGCGCTGCGGCTGGCACGTCCGGTACCTACGGTATCACGTGGCCCCACCGCTTCACGTTCCCTACGGTTACTCCGTAATTCGTGCGGCACTTTTCACAGCAATGTGAACCAAAAAAGGCGGGGGCAACCCCGCCTTTTTTTTTAATGCTTTTTTGATGGAGTGTTGGATTTGCACATGATTCGCTCAACCTATCGCCTGCTTGCTTTGGCAGCACTTTCCGCAACCGCTCTTTCGGTCCACGCCCAAGCTCCGGTGTTGATCCAGGGGCCGAAAGTCGCGATCGATACGCTGGACATTCAAGCGGACTCTCTTCGCATGCCTCCCGAGATGCGCGACACCGTTCTGGCACGTCCTCAGACCGTCACGCAGATTGCCTCTAATCTTTACGCACGCCGGGTGATGGCCGCACGGGCCGAAACTGAAGGGGTAGAGAAGGACCCCGAGGTGGCAGCCGCCCTGAAGATTGCGCGGGACAAGGTGCTGTCAGATGCTTACATCGCAAAAATCGATAAGCAAAGCACGCCGAACGATGTCGCCGCCGAAGGCATGGCGCGAGACATCTACAAGGCCAAGCCTGAGCGTTTCAAGGTGCCGGAACAGGTTCGTGTGAGGCACATTCTTGTCGAGGGTTCCGACGCGAATTCTCGCGCACAGATCGAAAAGATCATGCAGGAACTCAAAGCCGGTACAGACTTTGCCAAGCTGGCCCAAGAGCGTTCCGCAGACAAGGGCTCTGCCGAAAAGGGTGGAGACTTGGGCGCCTTCGAGCGTGGCCGCATGGCACCACAATTCGATGAAGCCGCTTTTGCGTTGACCAAGCCTGGTCAGCTCAGCGACGTCGTCGAGACCCAGTTCGGGTTTCACATCCTCAAGCTCGAAGAACGCATTCCTGCGCGCACCCGGGCGTTCAGCGAAGTTCGCGAAGAGTTGATGAACGAAGTGCGCAACAACATTCGCCAAGAAGCACGTGTTGCCGAAGCGCAGAAGATGCAGAAAGAAGCAAAGATCGATGCCTCCGCCATCGCTTCTTACTCCCAGTCTTACGCGGCAAAAATTCCGCCCACTAAGATCGCTCCCTGAAGCTCCACGTTGGTGGAGGTGAAGCAAGTGCCCTTTCGGGTACTTGCTTCTTTTATTTCTGGTGGACCGACTGCCATCCTCTGAACAAGCTGCATGCAAACTTTGTGGAATGAATGGCGCGCGATCTGGAGTGCGCGCTCTCTGGTGTGGGTTCTGGTGCAACGCGAGGTGGCCGCGCGCCACGCAGGCACTGCTGTCGGCGTGTTGTGGCCCTATCTTCAGCCCCTGCTGACGGTGGCTGCCTACTATCTTGTCTTCGACGTGGTCTTTTCCATGCGTTTGGGAGAAGGCGCGCCGACACATGCCGTGGGCACGTTCCTGGTCGTGGGTGCGCTGCCCTGGATGGCTTTCTGCGATGCGGTGTCGCGCGGCATGAACAGCCTCATCGAGGCGGGCAGCATGCTGCAGAAAAACCCGCTGCCCCCGGTGCTCTTCACGACCCGCTCGGTGCTGGCGAGCGCGGTGATCTTCGGGCCGCTGCTGTGCCTGGTGGCGCTGGTGTACACGCCGCTGCACGGGTTCCGTCCTGCCATGCTGGCCATGGTGCCTCTCATGGCCCTGCAGTTGGTCCTCTGCGTGCTGCTGGGTTACCTGCTGGCCATCCTTGCTGCGGCGCTGAGAGACACCGTTCAGATCGTCGGCTTTCTGCTGTCCGTGGGCATCTATCTCACGCCCATTCTTTTCCCCCTGACGATGTTCCCGGCCAACTGGCGCTGGGTGCTTTGGCTCAATCCCATGACGGCCCTGGTGATCGGCTACCAGCAAGTGCTGCTGCAGGGCAATTGGCCGCCGATGGGGGTCTGGGTGGCGGGCGTGGTCTGGCTTGTCGTCCTGGCGCTGGCTTTGAACACGTTGGTCAAACGCAGCCGTGATCAGTTGGTGGACTGGCTATGACGATGATCGAACGCACCTCCGAGACCGTTCTGAAAGTGCAGGACGTTGGCAAGGAGTACAAGCTCTACGCCTCTCCCCGCCAGCGGCTCAAGTCCTTGATCACCGGGCGATCGGCGCACCGCAGCCATTGGGCCTTGAAAGGCGTCTCCTTCGAACTGCAGCGCGGCCAGTGCATCGGCGTCATCGGCGACAACGGGGCGGGCAAGAGCTCGCTGCTCAAGCTGCTGGCCGGCACGCTGCAGCCCTCCACGGGCTCGATCGAGCGGGTGGGCCGGGTCACTGCCATTCTGGAGTTGGGCGCGGGTTTCCACCCCGACTTCAGCGGCCGCGACAACCTGTATTTCGGCGGCAGCCTGATCGGCATCGACCGCGAAGAGATGGAGCGGCTGGAGCCGGAGATCATCGAGTTCTGCGAGCTGGGCGAGGCGCTGGACCGGCCGGTCAAAACCTACTCTTCGGGCATGTCGGTCCGGCTGGCCTTCGCGCTGGTGACCGCGGTGCAGCCCGACGTGCTGATCATCGACGAAGCCCTGGCGGTGGGCGATCAGCATTTCCAGAAGAAATGCGTGGACCGCATCATGGCGTTCCGCAATGCCGGCTGCACGATCCTGTTCTGCTCGCACAGCCCGTACCACATCCGCCATCTGTGCGATCTGGCGCTTTGGCTGGACGGGGGGCGCGTCAAGCAGTTCGGACTGACGGAGCCCGTGCTGGGCGCCTATGACGTGCACTCCCGCCTGCGCAATGCAGAGAGCCAGCACCACGCGGCGGCGGGGCAGGAGGGCGCCAGCGATGCGCCCGCGCCGGACAACGGCGCTCCGCTGGACGACGGCGAAGCCGCCTCCGAGGCTTCAGACGCTGCGGCAGCTTCCGCCGCCGGCCGCCGGCAGCGCAATGGCAATGCCCCGGCCCGCGACGATGGCTCCGCCCGCATTCTGTCGGTGGAGATCCAGAACCTGGGCGAACCGCAGGACGGCGGCTACGGCCGGCTGTCCGGCAAAGACCTGATCGCCCACATCACCGTGCGCGGCCGGGGGGGCGAGCGGCCCAATGTCGGCTTCATGATCGAGCAGTCCAAAGGGGTCGGCATCACGTCGCTGGCCACCCACGAAGAGGGCGCGGCGCCCGTGTCGCTGGGCGATGGCCTGTGGCGCTCGGTGCTGACGTTTCCCAGCCTGCCGCTGCACAGCGGGGACTACGTGATCAGTGCGTTCCTCTTCGACGAGAGCGGCCTGGTGGTGTACGACGAGTGGTTCCAGTTCCTGAACTTCAACTGGGTCGCTCCAACCCTCATGCCAGGGCTGGTGAAATTGCCGCACCACTGGGGGTGAGCATGCCGGCCGGCCCACTGCAGGGCGCTTGCGTTCTGCCGCCGTGGACGGCCGGGATCTCCCTCCAGTGAGATGCTATATTTTTGATAGCTTAATGCCCTAGTAGAATATGCGCCGGAGCCATTTTTTGCCAATGACGATTTTCCGCCTTTCGGCAGGATCTTCCCCCGGCCCTTGACCCCATGAACGATCTGACCGCCCCTCCTCAAAAGGCCTCCGACTGGCTGGCCCTCGGAATCCAGCACCTCGAACGCGACGAGCGCGTCCTGGCCGCAGAGGCCTTGCGCCATGCCTTGCAGGACCGCGAAACGCGCCTCACCGCCCACCAGCTCATTGAGCAGCACACGTTGCCGGGCGCCTTCTCCCAGATGATGGGGCTGAACTGCGAGATCGCGCGCGCCGACGACATCTTCCGTTTCTTCGAGGGCCATCCCTCCAGTACCAACCCTCTGCGCGACTATCTCGCGGATGGCTGGCGCACGCTGTCCGAGCTGATGACGCTGCTGGAGACCGTGGATCGGCCTTTGCTCAAGACCCCGCGGTTCATGGAGTTCGCGAGCGGGCACGGCCGCTTCACGCGGCATCTGGTGAAGGCGCTGGGTGCGGACCGGGTGACGGTGTCCGACGTCGTGCCGGACGCCATGGCGTTCGCGCAGCGCACTTTCGGCGTGCGGAGCGTGCTGTCTTCCACGGTGCCGGAAAGCCTGGTGTGGGATCAGCAGTACGACGTGGTGTTCGTGCTGTCGCTGTTCAGCCACCTGCCGCGCCGCACCTGGGCCCGCTGGCTGCAGTGCCTGTACGACGGCGTGGCACCTGGAGGGGTTCTGGTGTTCTCCACGCATGGCTTGAAGGCGGCGGCGCACGACAGCGTTGCGCTGGACGAGGACGGCTTCTTCTTCGCTCCCTCCAGCGAATCCCAGGCCATCGACGTGCAGGAATACGGCACCGCGTTCACGTCCGAGGACTTCGTCCTCGCGCGCATCGCGGAGACGGTGGGTGCGGACAAGCTCGTTCACCGCTCGCTGGTGCATTTCTGGAACCACCAGGATGCCTATGTGCTCGCCAAGCCCTGAGCGCAGGGTGTGGTGGGCCTGACCCTCTTCCTGGCTCCGAGCCTTTTGACTGATTGAAATCCTGCGACAGGCGTTTCCCTCCATGACCACTCTGTTCGATCGCATCCAGCAACGATTTTGGGGACCGCCCCAGTGGGATGCCGAGCGCATTTCCGACGAGTGGTTCCGGGCGCACTTCCACTATGCGGCCGACGTGGTCCAGCACTGGCTGGGTTCGGCGCTGGATGTGAAGACGGCGCGGCTCCTCAACTTCGGTTGTGGCGACGGCATCACGGACCTGGCCCTGGTCCTGCGCCACGGGGCGACGTCGATCCATGGCATCGATATCCGGCAGGAGTACGCCAAGCTGCCGCGCATCGCGAAGGAGCAGTTGGGGCTTCGCCGCGTGCCGAAGGTCCTGAGCTTCGAGACCATCGCACCCGCCACCCCGCTGGCGGGACGGCGGCCGGTGGACGGGATTTTCAGCTGGTCCACGTTCGAGCATGTGAGCCAGGACCAGCTCGAACCCATCGCCCGCGACCTGTACGCGGCGCTCAATCCCGGGGGCGTGTTCTTCCTGCAGATCGAGCCGCTGTATTTTTCTCCCTTCGGCTCGCACCTGCGGCGCTATGACGAGGTGCCCTGGCACCACCTGCTGGTGAGCGATGACGAGCTGTGGGCCATCATCCAGGCGCACGAAGGGCCGATCGATGGCGCCGAGCGCGATTTCGGCTTCGACGACTTCGGTGTCGAGGGGTACAAGAAGTTCGTCTTCAACGAGTACAAGGCGTTGAACCGGCTGACGGCGGACGAGCTGGTGGCCCTGATGACCCGGGTGGGCTTTCGGGTCATTCGCCAGGAGCGGCGCAGTGTGCAGATGGACATTCCAGCGGCCCTGCACGGCCAATACCCGGACGAACTGCTGCTCAACAACGAGATCTTTCTGCTGCTGGGCAAATAGGGCCCGGATCGCCCTTCGGTGCCATCCATCGCACCGAGCGCGTCGATGGGCCTTTCGAAAACAAAAAGGGCTGCCGGAGAAGGCAGCCCTTTTTTCGTTCCGGCGCCGTGCGGCGCGAAGCCGGTTCAGGCTTGCAGCCAGTTCTTGACCCGGCGCTGCCACTGCGCCGGGATGCGCCGTGCAACGCCACGCAGCACCGGCAGCGAGCGCAGATAGACCACCGCCGACAGCACGCCTGATTTGGCGGCGGCGGTGGGTGTGGCCTGGGGCAGGTAGGGCTGCAGGTCGGCCAGGGTCATGGGGGTCAGCGCAGCCACGGGCCTGGAGTCCGCCAGGTAGTCGGTCTCGTAGCGGAACGGCGCGGACGATTCATGCGGCAAGAGGGCAGTCGGCTGTGCCTCGGCCAGGGCCGGGGCCTCGCCCTGGGCGAAATGCCGGTCGCGGACCTCGGTGAACCAGGCCAGCCATTGGGCGGGCGTGGCATCCCAGGGGTGCACCCAGCTCCAGGGCCGGCCCGCCAGCCGCTCGGCGAAGGCGCCGATGTCGGGCACGACCACCGGCAGGCCGGCCAGCAGCGCGGCGCTCAGGGTGTAGCTGTAGGTCTCGGGCCATTGGGCGGGGAACCAGACCAGGTCCGGCTCCAGCCATTGCAGCAGGCCGGGCAGGTCCTTCTCTTCATACTCGCCATGGATGGTCAGGCGGGCGCGGGGCTGCGTCTGAAGGTGGCGGTAGCCGTAGCCGATCAGGTGGAAATCCACGAGGGCGTTGCGGCGGGCCGCCTCGGCGGCCACGGCTTCCAGCACGTCCGCGCCCTTGATGGCGCTCAGGGCGCCGATCACCACCACCCGCAGCCGTTGGCCAGGCTGCAGCATGCGCGGCGCGGGCAGTGGCAGCGCCGCGCTGTCGGGCAGATCGGTGTGCGGTACGGCGTGCACGTGCGCCGCCGGCGCGAAGCCGGCGATGCGCCGCGCCGTGTCGTGGCTGGGCGCGAGCACCCGTCGTGCGCCGGTGAGCAGGCGCGCATTCGCGCCACGCCATTCGGCGACGGTGCCGCCCAGGGGGGAATGCATCTCCGGCGTGCAGCACTTGCATTGCCCGGGACCGATCTCGCCGGCGTACCGGTTGGTCGTGTCGGTCATCGAGATGTGCGTGCAGTAGCTGTAGTAGTCGTGCGCGGTGAAGTCGTAGGGCACATCCAGCAGGTGTGGGATGTTGCGAACTTCCTGGCCGTGGCCCAGCAGGTGGTGAAAGTGCACCTGCCGCACGCCCAGCTGCCGCAGCACGCCGAGCAGGTCGTCGTACTGGTCGTTCAGGCGGAAGGTGAGTTCGAAGCCCTCGTCCTGCCCCGCCATCCGCAGCCGCACGCTGTGCCCAGGCGCGGGCGTGAGGGTCAGGAAGGTGGCCTGGTCCGCCAGGTGCGCGGCCAGTTCGCGGACATGCCGGACCGTGCCACCGGCCCGGTCGTGCAGCACGGCGAGCACGGCCGGCAGGCCGGCTTCGGCGATGCGGGCCACGTCGAGCGCCAGCCGGTAGGGCTGCGCCGGATCGGCCTGCACGAACGCATGCACGTCGCGCTCGTAGCGCGGATGCAGGCGGCGCAGGGTTTCCATGGCCGCGAGTTCGCGCGGGCTCTTGCTGTCGCCGAAGCTGACTCCGCCGGTGTGCAGCACGAAGGTGTCCAGCAGGTGCAGGTTGCGCCAGCCGGCCGCGTGCGCGCGCTGGCAGAAATCGTTTTCCTCGCCGTAGCCCTTGCCGAAGTGCTCGGTATCGAACAGGCCGAGCTGCACCAGGCAATCGCGCCGGATGTACATGCAAAAGCCGACGCCCGTGGGCACGTCCACGACCGCGCCCGGGTGGGTCCTGGCGCAGAGCGCGTCCAGGCGGGCCGTGTCGTAGCCGGGCGGCAGGTCGTTGTCCTTGCAAAAGCGCGGGTAGCTGCAGATGGTGGCGTTGTTGGAGAACGGGGTCACCGAGGCCACCTTGGCATCGCCGTAGGCGGCGTTGCGGATGCGGTCGAGCCAGTCGTTGGCGACTTCCGTGTCGCTGTTGAGCAGCAGCACGTCGTTGGTGCCGCTCAGGGCCATGCCGCGGTTGACGGTGCCGACGAAGCCGAGGTTTTCCTCGTTTTCCAGCAGCACGATGCGCTCGTCCTGCTTGGCCCGCTGGCGCAGCCAGGCCGTGACTTCGGGCTCGGGGCTGGCATCGTTGATGACGATGAGGCGGTAGGGCGTGGCGCACGGGCTGGCCAGCACGGAATCGACGCACATCTGCGTGTCGGCCAGGCCCCGGTAGACCGGCACGATCACATCCACGGGGTGCTGCGGCGGCGTGACCTGCACGGGCCCCTGCGCCGCCGCTGCGGCGGCATGCTTGGGCGCACGGCCCAGAAGGCGGTCCAGGCGCATCTTGGTGTGGACGAGGGGGCGGGTCGCGCGGAACACGGTGGAGTTTTCGATCGTTTTCAAGTGGTGGGCGAGGGCGCCGTAGTCGTGTTGCAGGCGGCCCAGTTCATGCTGCAGTCGGGTGGCGTTGCGCTGGAACTGGGCGGACTCCTGCTGCAAATCGGCCCGCTGGCGCAGCAGCGTCTGGGTGCTGTCCTTGAGCGTGGCGTTGTGTTCCTGCAAGGCCTGGTTGGTGTACTCCAGGGTGAGCTTGTCGCCCTCGAGCACTTCCTTTTGCTCGCCCAAAGCGCGCTTTTCCAGCTCGAGCGCCTCGCGGGTCTCCCGAAGCAGTCGATCAGCCTCGCGCTGTGCCTGCGCCTGGGCCAGGGCTGCTGCCGTCTTCAGGTCGGAAATCTGTTCCTGCAGCGGGAAGATGGCACTCGAAAGGGCCAGGTAGTCGGCGGACATGGGCCACCCCAGGTCGATGTCCAGCACGGCCCCGCCGCCGGCGTGGCCGGTCAGGACGTCCCGGGGGATCGGCAACTCCATCCAGGGGTCGTCCCCGGTGAGCAGCAGCAGGGTGGCGGGGGAGGCGGCCGGCATGGGCTGCTCCCACACGATCTGGCGGTGGGGCGAGCGGGCCAGCAGCGAGCGCGATGCAGTGTCGGCCTGCCACGTCCACACCGCGTCGCCCTGGGCATTGCGCAGGGCGATGCCATGCAGGTGCATGAAGCCGGGGCGGTCCGCCGGGTCGAGCCTCAGGTTCGTGAGGGGCGTGGGCGTATCGGGCAGGGTGAAACGCACCGTCTGGCGTTCGCGGCCGATGATGCCGGTGGCGGTCAGCTTGCGGTCTTCGGCGTATTCGCCGTTCTGGCCCAGGTAGAGCTGCGCCGTGAACAGGGCGTGGGCTTCCTGCGGGTCCGGCGTGCCGCTCTGGTCCTCGGCGATGGCCTGAGCGGCAGGCTGCGCCACGGCGATGAACTGGTAGGCCATGGCATCGGGCGCTCCGAGCAGATGGCGCGAGACGGCCGGTGGCAGCAGGTCGAAGGCGGCCTTGAACTCCGATTCGGGCACCTCGCGGCGCACGGTGTCGATCTGGTCGACGGCCCAGCGCTGCTCGCCCAGGAACCGCCCCAATGATCGCCGGGTGAAGAAGCGAAGGTGGGTGCGGTCCAGCAGGCCTTCCTCCCGGTAGCGGAATTCACCCTGCAGCAATTCGGCCACCAGGCCGCAGTAGCCGGCGTTGGGCACCGAAATCAGCAGTTGACCACCGGTTGCCAGCAGTTCGCGGCATTGCGCCAGGATGCCCTCCGGGCGGCGCAGGTGCTCGAGCACGTCGGCACACACGATGTAGTCGTAGCGCTGGCCGGTAAAAAGGGTAACCAGATCGCATGTCTCCAGATCGGACACTTCCACGCGCCGGTAGTGGGGGCGGGCGTGTTCGGCCTCGGCTTCGCTGAGCGTCACGCCATCGCTGGTGCAGCCCCGGGTCTCTGCCAGATATTGCCCGAGTGCGCCGCTGCCGCAGCCCAGGTCGAGCACCGTGGATCCCTCGCGGACAAGGCTCGCCAGCACGGAAAGGGAGGTGCGTTCGTCTTGCTTGATGGTGCGCAGATAGACGTGCAAATCCTCGATTGTTTGGGTCATCCCCGGATTATGACGGGCGCATGGCAGCGGCCCGCCTGGCAGGACGGTGTGCGAGGCAGACGACAATAGCGTGTTCATGATGTCATCTCTCAATGCGGAACGGGGCCTGGTGGTCTCGCTGATCAGCCATGGCCACGGGCCCTGGGTGCAGGTTTTGCTGCAGGATCTGGCGCGCCTGTGCGGGGCCAGCGTCTCGCGCGTGGTGCTCACGCTCAACCTGCCCGAGGCCGAGCCGCAGGCCCCCGCCGGAGGCTGGCCCTTCGTGCTGGAGATTCGCCGCAATGCGTCGCCCCTGGGCTTCGGCGCCAACCACAACCGCGCATTGCGCGGGGCGGCCGAACCGATGGTCTGCGTGCTGAATCCGGACGTCAGCCTGCTCGGCGCGAACCCGTTTCCCACGCTGTGCGAGGCCGCCCTGCCGGCGGACGTGGGCTGCGCCTACCCGGAGCAGGTGGACGGCCGCGGCCAGTTGCAGGATTCCGAGCGCGAGCTGCCGTCGCCCGCCGCGCTGTGGCGCCGCCGCGTGCTCGGGCAACGGGAGCACCGGGTGGACTGGGTGAACGCGGCGTTCCTGGTGATGCGGCGGGCGGTGTGGGACGCGCTGGAGGGATTCGATGAAGGGTATTTCATGTATTGCGAGGATGTGGATTTGAGCTTGCGCATGCGGCTGAGGGGCCTGCGGCTGCACAAGGGTGCGGCCCGCGTGGGCCATGTCGGGCAGCGCGACAGCCAGCGCCGCATGGCCTACCTCGCCTGGCACGTGCGCAGCCTGTGGCGGCTGTGGCGCTCGCCGGTGTATCGGCAGGCACGATCTTTGTTACCGGAGGGCCCCCGCGGCCCGCATACCATCGGCGCTCCATGATCTGGTTGTCTCTGGTTGCGTTTCTGGTTTCCACGCTGGTGGCTGCGGGCATCGTCCGATGGGGGCGCGACCACGCGTCCGTGTATGGCGACACCATGCCGCAGCGGTTCCACCTGGGGGATATTCCCCGGCTGGGCGGGGCGGCGCTGCTGGCCGGCATGGCCTGCAGCTGGATGCTGGGGGTGGTTCAGACGTCGTGGATGGGCGATCCGGGCTCGCTGCGGCTCGGCGCCTGGGTGGTCTGGTGGATCGTGGCGCTCCTGCCGTCGGCGGTGGGCGGCATCGTGGAAGACCTGACGCAGCGCCTGACCGTGCGCTATCGCCTGCTGCTCACGGCCCTGTCGGGTGGGCTGGCGCTGATGGTGCTGCAACTGAACGTGCAGCGCATGGGCCTGCCCTGGCTGGACGGCTTCCTGGCCCAGACGCCCTGGCTGGGCATGGTGATCGTGGTGCTGGCGGTGGCCGGCCTGCCGCACGCCTTCAACATCATCGACGGCTACAACGGCCTGGCGGGCATGGTGGCGTTCATCGTCTGCCTGGCGCTGGCGCACGTCAGCCTGCAGGTGGGGGACCGGTCGCTCGCGACGCTGTTCGTTTGCACGGCGGCGGCCACGGCCGGGTTCCTGGTGTGGAACTACCCGCGCGGCATGATCTTCGCCGGCGATGGGGGCTCCTACATCTGGGGCGTGGTGATCGCGCTGGGCAGCATCTCGCTCGTGCAGCGCAACCAGGACGTGTCGCCCTGGTTCCCGATGCTGCTGCTGATCTACCCGGTGTGGGAGACCGTCTTCTCCATCTATCGCAAGCTGGTGCGCGGGGTCTCGCCGGGCGTGGCGGACGCGCTGCACTTCCATCAGCTCATCTACCGGCGCATCGTGCGCGGGGTGTTCCATGACGACGAGTCCCGCCGGGTGCTCATGCGCAACAACCGCACCTCGCCCTACCTGTGGGGTTTTACCCTGCTGACGGTGGTGCCCGCGGTGCTGTTCTGGAGCAACACGGTCGTGCTGGCGATCTTCTGCGCCCTCTTCATGATCGCCTACGTCTCCGCCTACCTGGCCATCGTGCGCTTCAAGGTGCCCAGCTGGCTGCGGCATTGAAGACCGCCCACGGGCCGATGCTGAATGGCATCGCCCGGTGCCGTCCTGGCCCGTTCCTGCGCCCGTCCCGCCCCAGCGCCGTCCGGGGGCCGGGGCAAGGCACAATGCGCATCTCCATCGCTTAACCGCTCCTTCAGCCGCGAGCTCTTCATGACGACCGACCTTCTTTCGATTGCTCCGCGCGACAAGGCCGAAATCCTGGCCCAGGCGCTGCCCTACATCCGCAAGTTCCATGGCAAGACCATGGTCATCAAATATGGCGGCAACGCCATGACCGACCCGGCGCTGCAGGCCGACTTCGCCGAGGACGTGGTGCTGCTCAAACTGGTGGGCATGAACCCGGTGGTGGTGCACGGCGGCGGCCCGCAGATCGAGACCGCGCTCAACCGCCTGGGCAAGAAGGGCCAGTTCATCCAGGGCATGCGGGTGACCGACGCCGAAACCATGGAAGTCGTGGAGTGGGTGCTGGCGGGCGAAGTTCAGCAGGACATCGTGGGCCTGATCAACCAGGCGGGCGGCAAGGCCGTGGGCCTCACCGGGCGCGACGGCGGCATGATCCGCGCCCAGAAGCTCAAGATGGTGGACAACAAGGACCCGAGCATCGAGCACGACATCGGCCAGGTGGGCGACATCGTCTCCATCGACCCGAGCGTGGTCAAGGCGCTGCAGGACGATGCGTTCATCCCCGTCATCAGCCCCATCGGCTTCGGCGAGAACAACGAGAGCTACAACATCAACGCCGACGTCGTGGCCAGCAAGCTCGCCACCGTGCTGCAGGCCGAAAAGCTCGTGCTCCTCACCAACATCCCGGGCGTGCTGAACAAGGCGGGCGAACTGCTCACCGACCTCACCGCCCGCGAGATCGACACGCTGTTCGCCGATGGCACCATCTCCGGCGGCATGCTGCCCAAGATCGCCGGCGCCCTCGATGCCGCCAAGGCCGGGGTGAACGCGGTGCACATCATCGACGGCCGCGTGCCGCACGCCATGCTGCTGGAAATCCTGACCGAGCAGGCCTACGGCACCATGATCCGCAGCCACTGAGATGCCCGTCTGCGCCTCGCCCGCCGTGCAGCGCGCCGCCCCCGGCGGGGCCGCGCCGGTCCGTTCCTGAGCGGGTGACAGGGCGATGCGCCTGCTGCTGGTCGAGGACGACGTCATGCTGGCCAGCGGCATCAAGCTGGGCCTGACCGACGCGGGCTATGCGGTGGACTGGGTGGGCAGCGGCGAGCGGGCCGAAGAGGTGCTGCGCACCGAATCGTTCGACGCCGCGATCATCGACATCGGCCTGCCGGGCATGGACGGCCTGGAGCTCACGCGCTGCCTGCGCCGCCCCGAGATGGCCCATCCGGCCATGCCGGTGCTCATCCTCACGGCGCGCGACGCCCTGCACGACCGCGTGCAGGGGCTCGACCTGGGCGCCGACGACTACATGGTCAAGCCCTACGAGCTGCCCGAGCTGCTGGCGCGGCTGCGGGCCCTGCTGCGGCGCTCTCAGGCCGCGACCACGGCCATCCTGAGCTTCGGGCCGCTGGAGCTGGACACCGCCGGCCGCACCGTGAGCATCCGCACCGCCAGCGATCCCCATGCGCGCCAGCCCATCGAACTGGGCCCGCGCGAGTGGACGGTGCTGGAATACCTGCTGATCCACGCGCCCAAGCCGGCCAGCAAGGAAAAGCTGCTGCAGGCCCTGACCGGCTGGGACAAGGAAATCACGCCCAATGCGGTGGAGGTGTACGTTTCCCGCCTGCGCAGCAAGCTGGAGCCCAATGGCGTGGCGCTGCGCTCCATCCGGGGCTTCGGCTACCGGCTGGAACTGCAGCCCCCGCGCGGCTGAGCGCGCCCCGCCGTCTCCGCGCCAGCCCACCCCTGCACCCGCACACCCCGGCCGCCGCCATGACCTCCGCGCTGCGCATCCGGCTGCTGCTGCTGCTGATCCTGCCGTTGTGCGCCCTGGCGCTGGCGGGCGCGTGGCTCGACTACCGCTCGGCGGACGAGGCCGCCAGCCGGCACGACCAGCGCCTGCTGCGGCTGCTGCCGGCGCTGGCCGACTCGGTGGTGGCCCCGCCCGTGAGCGACGGCGGC
>NZ_BAAJYR010000022.1:0-32282 GCF_057546605.1 Acidovorax sp. KPB24-03
TGCTGCTGCTGCTGCTGCTGCGGCTGCGCCTGCGCGTGCCCCGGCAGGCGGTAGGCCGGCCACAGCGGGCTGCACGACAGCAGGTGCTTGACGTCGGTGAGGATCAGTTCCTGGTGCTGCTGCTCGTGCTGCAGGCCCAGTTCGACCAGGGCCGCCAGCGCGGCATCGTCCGGCCGCTCGGCCATCAGGCGCGACATGCGGCTGTCCACGTCGGCCCGGTAGGCCAGCACCTGCGGCAGTGCGGGCCGGGTGAGCAGTCCGCGCTGCGGCCGCGGGTGCTTGTCGCCCACGCCGTTGTAGTAGGAATTGAAGATCACCCGGAAGGCGGGGTGGAACGGCGCGAAGCCGGGCTCGTTCGGCTCCAGGATGAAGGTCTCGAAGAACCAGGTGGTGTGCGCCAGGTGCCATTTCACCGGGCTGGCGTCGGGCATGGATTGCGCGCAGCAATCCTCGTCGGACAGCGGCAGCGCCAGGGCCATGGAGGCGCGGCGCACCTCGGCGTAGCGCACGCTCAGCGTGCAGGGTGCGACGGGGTGGGGAATGCGGGTGGCGAAGTTCATGGCTGGGCATGCACGACGGCGAACCAGCCCCGCTCGTCCGTCCAGGCCTGAGCGCGCGAAAAGCCCGCGCGCGCCAGCAGCGCCTGAAAGGCCGTGAGGCTGTATTTGTAGCTGTTCTCGGTGTGAATGCGCTCGCCCGCGGCAAAGTCGCGGCCTCCACCAGGCCAGCGCACCTGCACACCTTCGCGGGCCTCCAGGTGCATTTCGATGCGCGACTGCTCCCCGTTGAAGAACGCCCGGTGCTCCCACGCCTCGGGCGTGAAATCGCTGCCGATGAGCCGGTTCACATGGGCCAGCACATTGCGGTTGAACGCGGCCGTGACGCCAGCGGCATCGTCGTAGGCCGCCTGCAGCACGTCCACATCCTTGGGCAGGTCGATGCCGATCAGCAGCGCGCCATCGGCATCGACCAGCGAGCGCATGCGTGACAGCAGCTCCAGCGCCTGGGGTGGGTCGAAATTGCCGATCGACGAGCCAGGGTAGAACACCACGCGGCGTGCACGGGGAATGTCCGGGGGCAGCTGGATGGGGCGGGTCAGATCGCCCGCCACCGCATGGGCCTGCAGTGCGGGCAGGTCGCTGCACAGGCGGGCCACGCCCTCGCGCAGGAAGTCCGCCGAGATGTCCACGCCCACGAACCGCTCGGGCTGCAGCAGGCGGCACAGCATGCGCGCCTTCTCGCAGTTGCCCGCGCCCAGTTCGATGACGGTGCCGCCCTGCCCCACGGCGCGGGCGATGTCGTCGCCGTGCGTCCGCATGAGCGCTTGCTCGGTGCGGGTGGGGTAGTACTCGGGCAATCGGGTGATTTCCTCGAACAGCTGGGAGCCCCGCTGGTCGTAGAAATACTTGGGGGAAATGCACGCGGGACGGCGGGCCAACCCCTGGAGGATGTCGTGGTGCGGTGTGTTCTGCATGTCGCTCGGGGGCTGGGTCTGTCGGATCGCGGCGCACCGGGGGCGGCGCGGCTGCAACGCATGGCCGCCTCCAATCGCTCTCCGGCAACCTGAGACGGCCATGTAACAGAGCATTACAGACGCCCCGCCACCCGGATGTAGGACACGTCCGCAAATCCATCAGCGCCATCCGGCGGCACATCGGCTGCGCTTTCCAGGACACGCATGGCCATCATCCCCGCCACCGCACGGTTTTTTCTCGGGCCCCATGGCGCGCCCGCGCGGCTGCGCCACACTCCGCCGATCGACACCACCGGCCGGCTACCACGGCCTGCTTCGCTGCCATGGATTCCCTGACCCAGATCGCCCTTGGTTCCGCCGTTTCGCTCGCCGTGATGGGCCGGCGCACCGCCCCCTGGAAAGCCGCGCTGTGGGGTGCGGTGGCGGGCACGCTGCCCGACCTGGACGCCTTCATCGACCACGGCAATGCCATTGCCAACATGGTCGAGCACCGGGCGGAAAGCCATGCCCTGCTGTACCTCAGCCTGTTTTCGCTGCCCCTGGGCGCGCTGGTGGCGCGCCTGCATGGCGAGCAGGCCGGCTGGCGAAGGTGGTGGCTGGCGATGTGGCTCGCGCTCGTCACCCACCCGCTGCTGGATGGCATGACGGTGTACGGCACCCAGCTTTGGAAGCCGTTCACCAGCCACCCGTACGGGGTGGGCAGCATCTTCATCATCGACCCGCTGTACACCGTGCCGCTGATCGTCGGCGTGGTCGCCGCGCTGGCGAGCGGCCCGCCGGTCGGGGCCCGCTGGAACCGCTGGGGCCTGGCGCTCAGCACGCTCTACCTGGCGTGGAGCGTGGGCGTGCAGCAGCACGTCACCGGCGTGGCGATCGCCTCGCTGCGCACGCAGGGCCTGCCGGTGCAGACGGTGCTGGTGACACCCACCCCGTTCAACACCCTGCTGTGGCGCGTGGTGGCGGTCACGCCCACCCAATATGCCGAAGGCTTCTATGCCCTGGCCGACGGCAACAGGCCCATGCAATGGACGGTGCACGAGCGCGGGGCCCCGCTGATCCAGCGCTACGGGACCGTGCCGGACGTGCAGCGGGTGGCGCGCTTCAGCCACGGCTTTTATCGCATGCGTTCGCGGGACGGCCGCGTGTTCGTGACCGATCTGCGCATGGGGCAGGAGCCTGACTACAGCTTCCAGTTCGATCTCGGCACACCCGCGCAGCTGGATGCCGGCCAGCCCGAGGTGGCGCTGCGCGGACAGCGCCCGGACATCGGCACGGCCCTCGCCGCGCTGTGGCGGCGCATGTGGGGGCATGCGGGCGGCTCGGGGCCGTTCGGTGCTGGCACGGCCCCATGAAAAAAGCCGGCGCCACGCGCCGGCTTTCCCCACCAGTCTGTCAGTGGCCGCACCCGCGGCCCGCGGTCAGAACCGCCAGCCCAGGCCCACGCCGGCCAGCACGGGATCGATCTTGAAGGTGCCCAGCTTGGCACCGGCTGCGAACACGTCGGTCTGGATGTAGACCTTCTTCACGTCGAAGTTCAGCACCAGGTTCTTGGTGAGGGGAATGTCCACGCCGACCTGCAGGGCGCCGCCCCAGCTGCTCTTGTCGATGCTCACGCCGGCGGGCAGGCGCACGCTGGAAAACCGCGTGTAGTTCACGCCAGCGCCCACGTAGGGACGAAAGCCCGCGGTGTCGAAGTGGTACTGCAGCATCAGCGAAGGCGGCAGATGCTTGAGCGTGCCGATCTGCGCGTTCAGGGCGCTGGAGGACAGCCGCTGCTTCTGGGGCACGGTCAGCACCAGCTCGGCGGCAATGTTGCGGTTGAAGAAATAGGAGATGTCGACTTCAGGCAGCGTCTTGTCGTTGATCGACAGGCCCAGGCCGGTGCTGTCCTTGTTGGAGGAATCCAGGTTCACGGCACGCGCACGAACGAGCCAGGGGCCTTCCGCCGTTTGCGCGAAGGCGGCGCCGGAGGTCAATGCGCACAGCACGGCCAGGGCCAGCAGGTTTTTTTTCATACGGAAACTCGATGCGTTGAACGGGGACGACCCCCGTGCATGCATTGGGCCGGCAAACGGCCTGGACGGCCTTGCCATGGATCAAACCGCCGGCAGGTTGTGCCGCAGCGCCACGAGGGCCGCAAAGCGCCCTCCTCCCCGCTCTCAGTGCGCGCCCTTGCCCCGCATGCGCTGCACCAGCGTGACCACCGCCAGCACGGCGGCACCGGCCACGATGCCCACCACCGCATTGAGCAGGTTGGGCACCAGCACGCGCCACAGGCCGCCCGCCGGCCACTGGGCCGCCGATGCGGCCAGGCCCTCGACCGCGTGGTGGACGACGGGCACGCCATGCACCAGAATGCCGCCGCCCACGAGGAACATGGCGGCCGTGCCGGCGACCGAGAGCACCTTCATGAGCCAGGGCGCGGCGGCCACGATGCCGCGGCCCAGCGCCTGCGCGGCGCGACCCGTCTTGCGGGTGAGCCACAGGCCCAGGTCGTCCAGCTTGACGATGCCGGCCACCAGGCCGTACACGCCCACCGTCATGATGAGCGCGATGCCGGCCAGCACGGCCACCTGCTGCCCGAACGGGGCGCTGGCGACCGTGCCCAGCGTGATGGCGATGATCTCGGCGGACAGGATGAAGTCGGTGCGCACCGCGCCCTTGACCTTGTCCTTCTCGAAGGCGGCGATGTCCACCGCCGGGTTGGCGTTGGCCAGGGCATGCGCCTCGCGGCCCGCCTCTTCCTTGGGGGCATCGCCGTGGGGCAGGAACCGGTGCGCCAGCTTCTCCGCACCCTCGAAGCACAGGAACGCGCCGCCCACCATGAGCAGCGGCGTCACAGCCCAGGGAATGAAGGCGCTGATCAGCAGCGCGGCCGGCACCAGGATGGCCTTGTTGACGAGCGAGCCCTTGGCCACCGCCCAGACCACGGGAATCTCGCGATCGGCGCGCACGCCCGTGACCTGCTGGGCATTGAGCGCCAGATCGTCGCCCAGCACGCCGGCGGTTTTCTGCGCCGCCACCTTGGTCATGACGGACACGTCATCGGCCATGGCGGCACTCTTCTTGGCAGCGACCTTGGTCATCAGGGCCACGTCGTCCAGAACGGTGGCGATATCGTCGAGCAGCGTCAAAAGGCTGGCACCGGCCATGGGAATCCTTAAAAAATCGAGGGAGGGAGCGGGTCCACGGGCACGGCGGCGAAAGGCTGCAAGGCCACGGGAACGGCGCGCGGGCCGGGCATGCCGGCCGAAAAGCCTGGCGCCCATCGCCCAGGCGGCGCCCACTATAGCAACGCCCTGCGATGGGTCCGTGTCGGTGCAAGGCGCATACTGGCGGCCTTCCCACCGATATCGGGGTCCTGCACGCGGGCTCTCGCTCCCGCCGCATGCCAGGCTACCTGACCAAGCAAGAAAACATCGCCATCGCCGGCGTCGACGACCTCGTCATCCGCTCCCTGCTGGACCGCCAGCAGTTCTCCGACCCCCTCGGCGACGCCGAAACCCTGGGCATCTCCTCCGCCGCCTGGCCCCTCTTCGGCCTGCTGTGGCCCTCGGGCGCGCAACTGGCCGCGCGCATGGCGGCGCGGCCCGTGCAGGCGGGCGAGCGCATCCTGGAGCTGGGCTGCGGCCTGGCGCTGGCCAGCCTGGTGTGCCACCGGCAAGGCGCCGACGTGACCGCGAGCGACTGCCACCCACTGGCCGGCACGTTCCTGCGCGAGAACCTGCGCCTGAACGGCATGGGCACCATGAAGTACCGACAGGGCCAATGGGGCAGCGGCGAAGCGCTGGGCCCGCCGCAGCAGGACGAGAGCCCGCTCGCGCAGGCGCACGGCGGCCCGGTGCACGGGCTGTTCGACCTCATCATGGGCAGCGACCTGCTGTACGAACGCGATGCCCGCGCCAGCCTCGCGCATTTCATCGGCCTGCACGCGGGCCCCGCGGCCCAGGTCTGGATCGTGGACCCGGACCGGGGCAACCGCGCCGCCTTCAGCAAGCAGATGGCCGCGCAGGGCTTCGGCCTGCGCGAAGAACGGCTGGACCGTGCCGCGCTGGACGATGCGCCCGCCTACAAGGGCCGGCTGCTGGTGTACTGCCGCACCTGAACGCCGAAGACGGCACGAGCACACAGGCCGCCGGAGCGCGCCGGGCGCGCTTCCGGCTCTTCGGCCTTCCTCAGCCCACCCAGCGGCGCGCGTTGCGCCAGATGCGCATCCACGGGCTCAGCGCGCTGCGGTCGCCGCTGGTCCAGCTCATCTGCACGTTGCGGAACACGCGTTCGGCGTGCGGCATCATGGCCGTGAAGCGCCCATCGGCCGTGGTCACCGCCGTGAGGCCGCCCGCGCTGCCGTTGGGGTTGAACGGGTACTGCTCGGTGGCCGCGCCGTGGTGGTCCACATACCGCATGGCGGCGATGGCCTGGGCCGGGTCGCCGCGGTACTTGAAGTTGGCGTAGCCCTCGCCGTGCGCCACGGCGATCGGCAGGCGGCTGCCCGCCATGTCGGCGAAGAACAGGCTGGGCGATTCCAGCACCTCCACCAGCGACAGCCGCGCCTCGAAGCGCTCGCTCTGGTTGGTGGTGAAGCGGGGCCAGGCCTCGGCGCCGGGAATGATGTCGGCCAGCTCGGCGAACATCTGGCAGCCGTTGCACACACCCAGGCCGAAGGTGTCCTTGCGGCCGAAGAAGCCCTGGAACTGCTCCGACAGCACCGGGTTGAACGTGATCGAACGCGCCCAGCCGATGCCCGCGCCCAGCGTGTCGCCGTAGCTGAAGCCGCCGCAGGCGACCACGCCGGCAAAGTCCGACAGCTGCGCGCGGCCCGCCTGCAGATCGGTCATGTGCACGTCGTAGGCCTCGAAGCCCGCTTCGGTGAAGGCATAGGCCATCTCGATGTGCGAGTTGACCCCCTGCTCGCGCAGGATGGCGACCTTCGGCCGCGCGAGGTTCAGGAACGGCGCGGCCACGTCCTCGGCCGGATCGAACGTGAGCGCCACGTGCAGGCCCGGATCATTGGGCACGCCTGCGGCGGCATGCTCGGCATCGGCCGTGGCCGGGTTGTCGCGCTGCTGCGTGATCTTCCAGCTCACCGCGTCCCACACCTGGTGCAGGTCGGACAGGGTGGCGCTGAACACGTTCTTGGCATCGCGCCACACCTGCAGCTCGCCCTTGCCGGCGTCCATGGTGGACGAGGCAGGCCGCGTCTTGCCGATGAAGTGGCTGGACCGGGACAGGCCGTGCTCGCGCAGGGTCTGCATGACCTCGTTGCGCTCGGCGGTGCGCACCTGCAGCACCACGCCCAGCTCTTCGTTGAACAGCGCCTTGAGCGTCAGCTCCTCGCGGCGCGCGCTCACCTGCGAGGCCCAGTTCTTGGCGTCGCCCGTCTCCATGCGGCTGTCGCTGATGCCGTCGCCCTCGGTCACGAGCAGATCGACGTTCAGCGCCACGCCCACATGGCCGGCGAAGGCCATCTCGGCCACCGCGGCCAGCAGGCCGCCGTCGCTGCGGTCGTGGTAGGCCAGGATCTGGCCCTTGGCGCGCAGCGCGTTCACGGCATCGACCAGGCGCACCAGGTCCTGCGCATCGTCCAGGTCGGGCGCCACGTCGCCGCTCTGGCCCAGCACCTGGCCCAGGATGCTGCCGCCCATGCGGGCCTTGCCATGGCCCAGGTCGATCAGCACCAGCGTGGTGTCGTCCTGCGCCGCGTCCAGCTGCGGCGTGAGCGTGCCGCGCACGTCGGCCAGCGTGGCGAAGGCGCTGACGATCAGGCTCACGGGGGAGGTGACCTTCTTCGCACCGCTTTCATCCTTCCACTGGGTGCGCATGGACAGCGAATCCTTGCCCACCGGGATCGAAATGCCCAGCGCCGGGCACAGCTCCATGCCCACGGCCTTCACGGTGGCGTAGAGCGCTGCATCCTCGCCGGGCTCGCCGCAGGCGGCCATCCAGTTGGCCGAGAGCTTCACGCGCGGCAGCTCGATGGGCGCGGCCAGCAGATTGGTGATGGCCTCGGCCACGGCCATGCGGCCCGAGGCGGGCGCGTCGATAGCGGCCAGCGGCGTGCGCTCGCCCATGCTCATGGCCTCGCCGGCAAAGCCCTGGAAGTCGGCCAGCGTGACGGCGCAGTCGGCCACCGGCACCTGCCAGGGGCCCACCATCTGGTCGCGGTGCGACAAGCCGCCCACCGTGCGGTCGCCGATGGTGATGAGAAAGCGCTTGCTCGCCACCGTGGGGTGAGCCAGCACGTCGATCACCGCCTTTTGCAGCGCCACGCCCGTGAGATCGATGGGCGCGAATTCGTGCTGCACGGTCTTCACGTCGCGGTGCATCTTGGGCGGCTTGCCCAGCAGCACCTCCATGGGCATGTCCACCGGCAGCTTCTGATCGCCGGTTGCGGCCGTGTCCTCCAGCACCAGCTGGCGGTGCTCGGTGGCCGTGCCGATCACGGCGAACGGGCAGCGCTCGCGCTCGCAGAAGGCGCGGAACTGCTCCAGCGATTGCGGCGCGATCGCCAGCACGTAGCGCTCCTGGCTTTCGTTGGACCAGATCTCTTTCGGGGCCAGGCCCGACTCCTCGAGCTGCACCGCGCGCAGGTCGAAGTGCGCACCCCGGCCGGCGTCGTTGGTCAGCTCGGGGAAGGCATTGGACAGCCCGCCCGCGCCCACGTCGTGGATCGCCAGGATGGGGTTGGCCGCACCCTGCGCCCAGCAGTGGTTGATGACCTCCTGCGCGCGGCGCTCGATCTCGGGGTTGCCGCGCTGCACGGAGTCGAAATCGAGTTCCGCCGCGTTCGCGCCCGTGGCCATGGAACTGGCCGCGCTGCCGCCCATGCCGATGCGCATGCCCGGGCCGCCCAGCTGGATCAGGAGCGAGCCGGCCGGGAATTCGATCTTCTGCGTGAGGCCCGCATCGATGGTGCCCAGGCCGCCGGCGATCATGATGGGCTTGTGGTAGCCCCGGTCCACGCCGCCCACCGACTGCTCGTACTCGCGGAAATAGCCCAGCAGGTTGGGCCGGCCGAACTCGTTGTTGAACGCCGCGCCGCCCAGGGGGCCTTCCACCATGATCTGCAACGGGCTGGCGATGTGCTCGGGCTTGCCGAACTCGCCGCCCCAGAGCTTGGACACCGTGAAGCCAGTCATGCCCGCCTTGGGCTTGGAGCCGCGGCCCGTGGCGCCCTCGTCGCGGATCTCACCGCCCGCGCCGGTGGAAGCGCCGGGGAACGGCGAGATGGCCGTGGGGTGGTTGTGCGTTTCCACCTTCATCAGGATGTGGTTCGTGACGCTACTCTTTTCATAGCACACTGCCCTAGTGGAATTTGCACTGGCGGGCATTTTGGCCAAAAACCGCTCGACGCGCGTGCCTTCCATGACCGAGGCATTGTCCGAATACGCCACCACCGTGTGCTGGGGCGCCAGCTGGTGGGTGTTGCGGATCATGGCGAACAGGCTCTTGTCCTGCTTCTCGCCGTCGATGGTGAACTGCGCGTTGAAGATCTTGTGGCGGCAGTGTTCGCTGTTGGCCTGCGCGAACATCATCAGCTCCACGTCGGTGGGGTTGCGCGCCAGGCCCTGGAAGGCATTGACCAGGTAGTCGATCTCGTCGTCGGCCAGGGCCAGGCCCCACTGGGCGTTGGCCGCCTCAACCGCCGCGCGCCCGCCGCCCAGCACATCGACGAACTCCATCGGCGCGGCCGGCAGCTCGGTGAACAGGGCCTCGGCGCCCGAGCGGTCCCACACCACCGACTCGGTCATGCGGTCGTGCAGCAGCGCGGCGATCTGCCCGCGCTGCGCGTCGGTCAGCGTGGGCGTGCCGCCCAGCAGGCCGGATTTGAGCGAGAGGCGGTATTCGGTGATGCGCTCCACGCGGCGCAGCGCCAGGCCGCAGTTGTGCGCGATATCGGTCGCCTTCGACGCCCAGGGCGAGACCGTGCCCAGGCGCGGCGTGACGACGATGGCCGGGCCATCGGCCGGGCCGCCGTAGGGGTCCCCATAGGTCAGCAGCGCGGCGAAGCGATCGGTTTCGGCCGGGGTGGGCACCGCGTCGGTGGCCACCAGGTGCACGAAGCGGGCGGCGATGCCCGTGATGCGGTCGTGGATGGCCTGCAGCGCGGGCAGCAGCTGGCGCATGCGGAAGGCGCTGAGGGCGTTGCCGCCTTCGAACGTGCTGAGGTGCAAGGAGGGCTTCGTGGACGATGTCGGCGAGATCACTTCGGCGGCCTGTTGGGTGATGGAAAAGGTGCGGCCCCACCCTGGACCGCCGGCCGCTGACTGGGGCCGGCTGGGCAGGGTGCGGAGAATGCTGAGCCCGGCATTTTACCGGGGGCGGATCGCATCGCCGACGAGGCCTTCGCCCGCGTGGCCCGCATCGGCCAAGCGCCGATGGGATAATTGGCCCCATGAGCATCACCATCAAAGACGCCGAAGGCATCGCCGGCATGCGAGAGGCATGCCGACTGGCTTCGGAAGTGCTGGACTACATCGCGCCCCACATCCAGCCTGGCATCACCACGAACGAAATCGACCGCCTCGCGGCCGAATGCATGGCGCAGCAGGGCACCATCTCCGCCACCATCGGCTACCAGCCGCCGGGCTATCCGCCCTACCCCAAGTCGCTGTGCACGTCGATCAACAACGTGGTCTGCCACGGCATCCCGAACGACAAGCCCCTGAAGAAGGGCGACATCATGAACGTGGACGTCACCGTCATCACCAAGGACGGCTGGTACGGCGACAACAGCCGCATGTACCTGATCGGCGACGTCTCCATCGCCGCCAAGCGCCTGTGCAGCCTCACCTTCGACGCCATGTGGATCGGCATCCAGCGCGTCAAGCCCGGCGCCCGCCTGGGGGACATTGGCCACGCCATCCAGAAGTACGCCGAGGGCCACGGCCTGTCGGTGGTGCGCGAGTTCTGCGGCCACGGCATCGGCCAGAAATTCCACGAAGAGCCCCAGGTGCTGCACTACGGCTACCCCGGCACGCTGGATGAGCTGCTGCCCGGCATGACCTTCACCATCGAGCCCATGCTGAACGCCGGCCGCCGCGAGGTGAAGGAGTTCGGCAACGACGGCTGGACCATCGTGACCAAGGACCGCAGCCTGTCGGCGCAGTGGGAGCACACCGTGCTGGTGACCGAGACCGGCTACGAAGTCCTCACCCTGTCGGCCGGATCGCCGCCGCTGCCAGCCTTCGTGACCGCCACGAAGACCTGACCGGAACACGGCGCGCGGGCCGGCCGCGCGGCGGCCGGGCGCACGGTTCTTGCTTTGCCTGGTGCTAACCTGCCAACCCAGTCGCCCCATCCGCACCCGCCACCCCGCCGCCGTCCATGACCGACCTGCAAACCCTGCGCGACGCCTACCGCCAAGACAAGGCCACCCTGCTCGCGTCGCTGCAATCCACGGGCGCCTCCACGCGCGGCGTTCGCACCCTGCTGCACAAGCTCTCCACCCTGGCGGACCGCCTGCTGCGCCAGCTGTGGCAGCGCGCCGGCATGCCGGACGACCTGGCGCTGGTGGCCGTGGGTGGCTACGGCCGGGCGCAGCTCTTTCCCCATTCCGACGTGGACGTGCTCGTCCTGCTACCGGATGGCGCCACGCCCGGGGCCGGCTGCGCCTTGTCCACGTGCATCGAATCGTTCATCGGCAGCTGCTGGGACGCGGGCCTGGAGATCGGCTCCAGCGTGCGCACGGTGGCCGAGTGCCTGACCGAATCCGCGGCCGACGTGACCGTGCAGACCTCGCTGCTCGAAGCCCGCCGCGTCTGCGGCAGCTCGCCGCTGTTCGCCGCGTTCCAGCAGCGCTACGACGCGCAGATGGACGCGCAGGACTTCCTCATCGCCAAGACGCTGGAGATGCGCCAGCGCCACACCAAGTACGAGAACACGCCCTACTCGCTGGAGCCCAACTGCAAGGAGTCGCCCGGCGGCCTGCGCGACCTGCAGACGGTGCTGTGGGTCGCCCGCGCGGCCGGCCTGGGACGCGACTGGCGCGAACTGGCCGCCAACGGCATGGCCACGCCGTTCGAGGTGGCCCAGATCGAGCGCAACGAGGCCGTGCTGTTTCTCATCCGCGCGCGGCTGCACGCCGTGGCCGGCCGCCACGAGGACCGGCTGGTGTTCGACCTGCAGACCGCCGTGGCCGAATCGTTCGGCTACCGCTCCCACTCGCCCGACGGCAAGCGCCTGGCCATGCGCGCAAGCGAAACCCTCATGCGCCGCTATTACTGGGCGGCCAAGGCCGTGTCGCAGCTCAGCCAGATCCTGCTGCTGAACATCGAGGAGCGGCTCAGCCCCTCCACGCACGAACTGCACCGCATCAACGACCGCTTCTTCGAAAAGGCCGGCCTCGTCGAGGTGGCGAGCGATGACCTGTACGAGAAGCAACCCCACGCCATCCTGGAAACCTTCCTGCTCTACGAAACCACGCTGGGGCTGAAGGACCTGTCGGTGCGCACGCTGCGCGCGCTCTACAACGCCCGCGGGGCGATGGACAGCGCCTTCCGCCGCGACCCGGTCAACCGCGCGACCTTCATGAAGATCCTGCGGCAGCCCTCGGGCATCACGCATGCGATGCGGCTCATGAACCAGACCTCGGTGCTGGGCCGCTACCTCTGGCCGTTTCGCCGCATCGTGGGCCAGATGCAGCACGACCTGTTCCACGTCTACACCGTGGACCAGCACATCCTGATGGTGCTGCGCAACGTGCGCCGCTTCTTCATGGCCGAGCATGCGCACGAATACCCGTTCTGCTCGCAACTGGCCGGCGGCTGGGACAAGCCGTGGCTGCTGTACCTGGCGGCGCTGTTCCACGACATCGGCAAGGGCCGCGGCGGCGACCACTCCAAGATCGGCGCAGAGGAAGTGCGCCACTTCTGCCGCCAGCACGGCGTGGACGAGGAAGACGCGGCGCTGGTCGAGTTCCTGGTCCGCGAGCACCTGGCCATGAGCCAGGTCGCGCAAAAGCAGGACCTGTCCGATCCGGACGTGATCGGCGCTTTCGCCCAGCGCGTGGGCAGCGAGCGCCGCCTCACCGCGCTGTACCTGCTCACCGTGGCGGACATCCGCGGCACCAGCCCCAAGGTCTGGAACGCGTGGAAGGGCAAGCTGCTGGAAGACCTGTACCGCGCCACGCTGCGCGCCCTGGGCGGCCACGCCCCCAATGCCGCCGCCGAAATCGAGGCCCGCAAGCGCGAAGCCATGGTCATGCTGGCGCTGCAGGCCCAGCCGTTCGAGGCGCACAAGAAGCTGTGGGACACGCTGGACGTGGGCTATTTCATGCGGCACGAAGCCGCCGACATCGCCTGGCACACGCGCCACCTCTCGCGCTACGTGGGTACCGGCCGCACCGTGGTCCGCGCGCGGCAGTCGCTGGCGGGCGAAGGTCTGCAGGTGGCGGTTTATGCGCCCGACCAGCCCGACCTCTTCGCCCGCATCTGCGGCTATTTCGACCGGGCGGGCTTCAGCATCCTCGATGCGCGGGTGCACACCGCCCACGATGGCTGCGCGCTCGACACGTTCCAGGTCGTGGCCTCGGAGCAGGCCGGGCACTACCGCGAACTCACGCACATGGTGGAGAGCGATCTCGCCCGCGCGATCGAGGACGAAACCGCGGGCCTGCCCGAGCCGGCACGCAAGCGCGTCTCCCGCCGCGTGAAGAGCTTTCCCGTGGCCCCGCGCGTCACGCTGCGCCCCGACGAGAAAGCCCAGCGCTGGCTCATCAACATCTCCGCCAGCGACCGGGCGGGCCTGCTCTACCTGGTGGCGCGCATCCTTTCGCGCCACCACCTGAGCGTGCAGCTGGCCAAGGTCAGCACCCTGGGCGAGCGCGTGGAAGACACCTTCCTCGTGCACGGCCCGGAACTGCAGAGCAACGCACGGCAGATCCAGATCGAGACCGAACTGCTGAACGCGTTGTCCGAGTGAAGGGCCACTGGGATACGCCCCATCCGATGCTACTTATTTGATAGCATAACGCCCTAGTATTGTTTGCGCTGGCGGCCAATTCCATTCATATTTTCCGAGGCAACGCTTGCCTGGTCCGTCAGTCGTCTTCCGCGTCGGCGAGCTCGGGAAACAGCACCTCGGTGTAGCCGAACTGGGTGAAGTCGCGCACCCGCATCGGGTAGAGCTTGCCGATCAGGTGGTCGCATTCGTGCTGCACCACGCGCGCATGGAACCCCTCCGCCGTGCGATCGATCGGGTCGCCATACGGGTCCAGGCCCTGGTAGCGGATGCGGGACCAGCGCGGCACCTTGCCGCGCAGGCCGGGAACGGACAGGCACCCTTCCCAGTCCTCTTCCTCCTCGTCGCCCAGCGGGATGATCTGCGGGTTGAGCAACACGGTGCGCGGCACCAGGGGCCGGTCGGGGTAGCGGGGGTTCTTGCGGTCCGAGCCGAAGATCACCAATTGCAGATCCACGCCGATCTGCGGCGCGGCCAGGCCGGCGCCATTGACGGCCTCCATGGTGTCCAGCATGTCGCGCACCAGCAGGTGCAGCGCGTCGGTGTCGAACTCGGTCACGGGCTGGGCCACGCGCAGCAGGCGCGGATCGCCCATCTTGAGAATGTGTTGAACGGTCATGGGAATGAAAAGAAGGGCCGACGGTCAGCGTCGAAGTGCCCGCAGCATAGCGCGCCGACCAACCCCATGCCGCAGGCACAATCCAGGCATGCCGCCCCCGCCCCCGCCAGCGCCTTTGCCACCGCCACCGCCCCGCCCTGCTCCGCTGCCCCTGCCGGTGCGCTGGCTGCTGCTGTGCTTTGCGGTGCTGAGCCTGGTGACCGGCATCATCGGCATCTTCGTGCCCGGCCTGCCGACCACGGTGTTCATCCTCATGGCCGGCTGGGCGGCGGCCCGCAGTTCGCCCCGGCTGCATGCGTGGCTGTGGCGCCACCCGCTTTTCGGCCCCATGCTGCGCGACTGGGCCAACGGCGGCCAGGTGAGCCGCCGCGCCAAGTGGAGCGCCAGCATCCTCATGGCGCTCGCGGCGGCCGTGCTCATCTTCAGCCACGCACCCCGCTGGGTGGCCATCAGCGCTTCGCTGTGCATGGCATGCGTGCTCGCCTGGCTGTGGCAACGGCCAGAGCCGGCCCGTTGAGGGCCATGTGAGGCAACTTGCAACCCGATCCATCAGGCAACCGCAGTTCTTCGAATTTGCTCACTTTTTGTGTATATAATCTAAGTCTTGTTCCTCGATAGCTCAGTCGGTAGAGCGCCGGACTGTTAATCCGTAGGTCCCTGGTTCGAGCCCAGGTCGAGGAGCCATCGACAGCCTTCCAAGCTGTGAAAAAGCCCGCTATTTCATCGATAGCGGGCTTTTTTGTTTGCCGGTCCCGTGATTTTTTGACCAGGCATTGCCGACATCGACCGAACCGGCCGTCCGGCCATCGCCTACACCCTGCCCTCTGCCGCTTCGGCATCCTTTGTGGTTCCTTGCTGCGGGTCACCCAACCCGCAGGCCATTCAATCATCCCAAAGGAGTGAATCCATGCAGAAAACCACCACCGCGTTCGTTCTCACCCTCGGCCTGCTGGGCGCCGCCGCACCGGCCATGGCGCAGTACACCGGCCCCACCACGGGCGAACATGCTGCAGCACCCGCAGCCGGCAGTGGCTACACCGGGCCCACCTCGGTGCCCACGATGACGGTCAAGCAACTGCTCGACACCGCCACGGACGACCAGCACGTCCGCCTGCAAGGCCGCATCGTGTCCCATGACGGTGGCAAAAACTACACCTTCGCAGACGACAGCGGCCGCATGCCCGTCGAGATTTCGGACAAACGCTTTCCGGCAGGCCAACCCATCAGTGCCCAGCAGCGGGTGGAACTGGTGGGAGAGGTCGACAAGGGCATCCGCAAAATGGAGTTCGAGGTGGAGCAGGTTCACCTGATTCCCTGATCGGATGAGGCTGCGGCCCGAGCGCCGCCACTCGCCCCAGTGAAAGGCCATCCGCGGGGATGGCCTTTTTGCCATCGCCTGCTGAAGGCAGGCTCGGATCGACTCCATCCAAGCAGTCTCCGCACAACCGATCCGAAGGTGGCCTCCCCGCCCCGCAGCCCTGCGCACTCGGCGACAATGCATTGCTTCTTCCATTTTTCCCTGTGCATGGCTGACGATCATTTGCCTTGGCTGCAACCCGGCGACGAATTTCCCAGCGTGGCGCTCAGCTGGGGCAGCGAATCCGCGGCCCCGGGACTGCTGGCCGCTGGTGGAAATCTCAGCGTCGCCCAATTGAAAAGTGCTTACCAGCAAGGCATTTTTCCGTGGTTCAGCCCCGGTCAACCCGTGCTCTGGTGGAGCCCCGATCCCCGCATGGTGCTGCCCGTGGCGGAATTTCATCTGCACCGTTCACTGCGCCGCACCTTGCAGAAATTCCGCGTCTCGCCCCAGTGCGAAATCCGCGTGGACCATGACTTCGGCGCGGTCATCAAGGCCTGTGCCGGCACGCCAAGGTCGGGCCAGAACGGCACCTGGATCGTGCCGCAGATGGTGGACGCCTATCGTGCATTCCACACCGCCGGCTTTGCGCACAGCGTGGAGGCGTGGGTCGACGGCCGGCTCGTCGGCGGGCTGTACTTCATCGCGCTGGGCAAAGCCGTTTTTGGCGAATCGATGTTCGCCCACGCCACCGATGCATCGAAGGTCGCGCTCGCAGCTTTCGTGTGCTTGTGCCGGCACCACGGCGTGGCGCTCATCGACTGCCAGCAGAACACAGCCCATCTGGCGTCTTTCGGCGCCCATGAAATAGACCGCGCCCGGTTCCTCGACCACGTGGCAAAGGCCTCCCGGGAAGCACCGGTTTCCTGGAAATTCGAGCCCGTATACTGGACTGCGCTGATGCCCCCTAATGGGAATCCGGGATGACGCAACTCAACGATCTGCCGCTGCACACCTTGCAGTTCTATGCCACGGCCCCTTACCCATGCAGCTACCTGCCTGCACGGCAGGCACGCTCGCAGGTTGCCACCCCCAGCCACCTGATCCAGAACGATGTGTATTCGGATTTGGTGTCGCGGGGGTTTCGCCGCAGCGGCATGTTCACCTACCGCCCCTACTGCGATGGCTGCCAAGCTTGTACGCCGCTGCGCGTGCTGTCCAAATCGTTCAAGCCCGATCGCAGCCAGCGCCGCGCATGGGCGAAGCACGGAAACCTGCAGGCACGCGTCCTGCGCCTGGGCTACGTGCCCGAGCACTACCAGCTTTATCTGCGCTACCAGAACCTGCGCCACTGCGGCGGCGGCATGGACCACGACAGCATCGACCAGTACACCCAGTTCCTGCTGCAGAGCCGGGTCAACTCCCGGCTCGTGGAGTTCCGTGAACCCGACCTGGACGGCACACCCGGTGCATTGCGGATGGTCTCGATTCTGGACGTGTTGGACGACGGCTTGTCTGCCGTCTACACGTTCTACGAACCCGACCCCAGCTGCAGCTACGGCACCTACAACGTGCTGTGGCAGATCGAGCAGGCGCGCACTCTGGATCTGCCCTATGTCTACCTGGGCTACTGGATCGAAGAGAGCCCGAAGATGAACTACAAGGCACGCTTCCTGCCCCATGAATTGCGGACCAACGGCGAATGGAGACTCGCGCCATGAGATGGTGAAGACGGCCGCCCTGCATTTCACAAGATAAAATGCGCGCTTCTCGTCAACACACATCACCATGAAAAAAGACGATGCCGGCGCGCCCGCCAAACCCAGCGTCCAGGTGCTGGAGCGCATGTTTGCACTCATCGACGTGCTCACCTCGCGCGAGGAAGCGATTTCCCTCAAGGAAATCAGCGAGAAGACCGGTTTGCACCCTTCCACGGCCCACCGCATCCTGAACGACCTGACCATCGGCCGTTTTGTGGACCGCCCGGAATCAGGCAGCTACCGCCTCGGCATGCGTTTGCTGGAATTGGGCAACCTAGTGAAAGCGCGCCTGAGCGTGCGCGATGCGGCGCTGACCCCGATGCGCAACCTGCACAAGCTGATCCAGCAGCCCGTCAATCTGAGCATGCGCCAGGGCGATGAGATCGTGTATGTCGAGCGAGCCTACAGCGAACGCTCCGGCATGCAGGTGGTCCGTGCCATCGGCGGCCGAGCGCCGCTGCATCTGACGTCGACGGGCAAACTGTTTCTGGCCGCAGACGATCCTCAGCGGGTCAGAGCCTATGCGATGCGCACTGGCCTGTCAGGACACACCCGCAACAGCATCACGCAGCTGCCGGTGCTGGAGCGCGAATTGGGCAAAGCCCGCCAATACGGTATTGCGCGAGACAACGAGGAACTCGAACTTGGCGTGCGCTGCATGGCAGCGGGCGTGTACGACGACCAGGCCCATCTGGTCGCAGGCCTTTCGATCTCCGCCCCTGCGGATCGCCTGGATGAGAACTGGCTGCCAAAGCTCCAGGCGACTGCCAGCGAAATCTCCCAGGCCCTGGGTTATTCCACCAGCCGGCGCGACAAAACAACTGCCCCCTAGCATGCCCCAAGAAAAAAACGCGCATGGCAAACAATGCGCGTGGTTCAAAGGGGTCGGATCGCCTTTGGTCTTTCGCCTCTCCTGATCTCAAGCCCTGCCATTCAGAACAGGCGGGGACCGAGTTGCGTTAGGGCTTCGTGCCGATGGCGTGAAGGGTGGGCGCACCACCAATGGAAGGCAGTTTTTCCACCCAGTTGCGCACGCGCTCAGCATCGCCCAGGCGGCTGAACTTGCCTGCAGAATCCAGGAAAACCATGATCAGCTTGCGGCCCGATATCTGAGCCTGCATCACCAGGCAACGGCCTGCTTCGGAGATGTAGCCCGTCTTCTGAAGGCCGATGTCCCAAGCCGGGCTTTTCACGAGCCGATTGGTGTTGTTGTACTGCAGCGTGCGGCGCCCCACGGCCACTTCATAGCTGGGAGACGTAGTGAGTTCGCGCAGCATGGGATCGCCATGGGCAATATTGACCAAGGTGGCCAGATCGCGGGCACTGGACTGGTTATGGCTGGACAGGCCCGTGGGCTCCACATAGCGGGTATCCGTCATGCCCAGCAGCTTCGCCTTCGCGTTCATCTGCGCGACAAAAGCCTCCAGTCCGCCAGGGAAGGTGCGGCCCAAGGCATGTGCCGCACGGTTTTCGCTGGACATGAGGGCCAGATGCATCATCTCGCCCCGCGTGAGGGTCGTGCCCACGGCCAAACGAGAACTGCTGAACTTCTCGGTATCCACATCGTCTTGCGTGATGGTGATGGGCTCATCCATCGGCAAGTGGGCTTGCGATACGAGCAGCCCGGTCATCAATTTGGTCAGCGATGCAATGGGCAGAACGGCATGGTCGTTCTTGCTCAGCAGGACTTCGTTGGTCTCCTGGTCGATGACCAAGGCCACGCTGGACTTCAAATCCAGGGGATCGGTGAGGGAGTGCAGGCCGGCGACTTGTCCGAAGGACAACTTTTCAGGGACGGCCACCATGCGAGTGGCGACCTTCACGCTGCGCGCAGATGCGCGGGTGGTGGCCTTGACACGGGTCACCGCCTTGCGGGAAACCACCGTGGCAGAGCGTGCCACAGGACGCTGTTTGGCAGTCGAAGATGCAGCCTGCTTCTTGACCTGCACCTTCTTTCGCTCTGCCGCGTGCACCGAGGTGGCCGTGAGCGCAATGCTCATCGCAAGGAATGCGACGGTGCGAAAAAAAACGAGAAGAAGCGCGAGGGCGTACGTGCATCAGAATGCTCCAAGCGGTAAAAAGTGTTTGTCAGTGTACAGAATCGAAAAAAGTCGCGCAAGATCAATACCTTGCGCGACCTTTCAATAAAGTGAATGAATTATAAATTCGATGATCAGCCTTGTGCGGCGACTCGATCGGCTTTACTTTGTAATTTGTTCAACGCACTGATATAGGCTTTGGCTGACGCGACCACGATGTCGGGGTCTGCGCCCACCCCGTTCACCACCCTGCCGCTGTTCTGCAGCCGCACCGTCACTTCCCCCTGGCTCTCCGTCGAACCGCTGATGGCATTGACCGAATAGAGCACCATTTCGGCCCCACTTTTGACGTGCGACTCGATGGCCTTGAGTGAAGCATCCACAGGCCCATTGCCATCCGACTGGCCCCGCACCTCCTTGCCGCCCACGGTGAAGACAATGGTGGCTTGCGGGCGCTCGCCCGTTTCGCTGTGCTGCGACAACGACACGAAGCCATACTGCTCCTGCTCGTTAGCAGCACTCTCACCACTGACCAGCGCCAAGATGTCTTCGTCGAAGATCTCGCTTTTGCGGTCCGCCAACTCCTTGAACTTTGCGAAAGCGCTGTTGACGTCCGTTTCGCTGTCAAGCTGCACACCCAATTCAAGCAAACGCTGCTTGAAGGCATTGCGGCCACTCAACTTGCCCAGCACGATCTTGTTGGCAGACCAGCCCACATCCTCGGCCCGCATGATTTCGTAGGTGTCACGGGCCTTCAGCACGCCATCCTGATGGATCCCGCTGGCATGCGCAAAAGCATTGGCGCCCACCACGGCCTTGTTGGGCTGCACGACGAACCCCGTCGTCTGGCTGACCATGCGGCTGGCCGCCACGATGTGCTGGGCCTCGATGCCCAGCTCCAGTCCGAAGTAGTCCTTGCGTGTCTTGACGGCCATCACGATCTCTTCCAGCGAGCAGTTGCCTGCCCGCTCGCCCAGCCCGTTGATCGTGCACTCGACCTGGCGGGCACCGCCGATCTTCACGCCCGCCAGAGAGTTGGCCACCGCCATGCCCAGATCGTTGTGGCAATGCACCGACCAGATGGCCTTGTCGCTGTTGGGAATCCGCTCCCGCAAAGTCTTGATGAAGTTGCCATACAGTTCGGGAACCGCATAGCCGACGGTATCGGGCACGTTGATCGTGGTGGCTCCTTCCGCAATCACGGCTTCCAGGACGCGGCACAGGAAATCCATCTCGCTGCGGTACCCGTCCTCCGGGCTGAACTCGATGTCGCCAATCAGGTTGCGGGCGAATCGGACCGACTGCTTGGCCTGCTCCAGCACCTGCTCTGGGGTCATGCGCAGCTTCTTTTCCATGTGCAGCGGACTCGTCGCAATGAACGTATGGATGCGGGCGCTATTGGCCCCTTTCAGCGCTTCCGCTGCGCGCGAAATATCACGATCGTTCGCGCGGGACAGGGAGCAGATAGTCGAGTCCTTGATGGCTTGCGCGATGGACTGTACCGCCTCGAAATCCCCGTTGGAGCTGGCAGCAAACCCCGCTTCGATCACATCGACCTTGAGACGCTCGAGTTGGCGCGCAATGCGCAGCTTCTCGTCCTTGGTCATGGATGCGCCAGGCGACTGCTCGCCGTCGCGCAACGTGGTGTCGAAAATAATCAGCTTGTCTGCCATTGTGTTTCTCCAGAGATGGTGGGGGCCGCAACGTTGAAATTCTGGCACGCAAAGCAAAAAGGCCCGCTGCGGATGCATACGGGCCTTTTTGCAAGAAGAGCGCCTGTGCGCTAGCGTCTTCGCCCGAAAGCGAATAGCGATAGCAGCGGCAGTGCCAGCGTTTTCATGCGGCGCAATGTAGCACACCAGCCTGACGCAGCGGCGCAATCACTTGTGCAGGCCCCGTTCGTCCGGCTCGTCAGTGGACATGCTGATCACGCTGCTGTGCTGCCCTTTCGCCTTGCGCCACGCATAGACGAAGTATCCGCTCAGACCATACAGCACGAACACGCTGAACAGCACGGTGGGTGGGTGGATGTTGATGATGGCGATACCCAGCGCGATCAAAACGATGACGGCGAACGGCACACTCTTCTTCATCTGAATGTCTTTGAAACTGTAAAACGGGACATTGGTCACCATCGTGAGGCCCGCATACAGCGTGAAGCCGAACATGGTCCAGCTCACCTGTGACCAGCTCATCCAGCCCGTCTCGCCGCGGCGCACACCGAGTTCCGTCAACAACCAGATGAAGCCTGCCACCAATGCGGCGGCGGCAGGCGATGGCAAGCCTTGAAAGTACCGCTTGTCCACCACGCCGGTGTTCACATTGAAACGGGCCAATCGCAGGGCCGCACAGGCGCAATAGACGAAAGCGGCGATCCATCCCCAGCGTCCCAGCCCCTTCAGCGCCCACTCATAGGCAATGAGCGCTGGTGCGGCTCCGAAAGACACCATGTCGGAGAGCGAGTCCATCTGCTCGCCAAAGGCACTCTGCGTATTGGTCATCCGGGCCACACGCCCGTCCAGGCTATCGAGCACCATGGCACAGAACACACCGACGGCAGCAAGATCGAAGCGGCCATTCATGGCCATCACGATGGCATAGAACCCCCCGAAAAGCGCCGCCAACGTGAACAGATTGGGCAGTATGTAGATGCCTTTTCGCCGCTTGCGCACCACCAGGGGCGTGTCATTGGCGAAATCATTGCCCTCGTGCATCAAAAGAACCTCCAGCGCCCACACGGTCAGCGCAAGCAGCTATCAAAATTAGAGTACCTCTGCCGGATCCCAGTGATCGGCGGACAGCGGAGTGTAGTGCCTGCACACACTATGAGAATCCAAAGAAAAAGGCCACCGAAGTGGCCTCCCTGCAATCTTGTTACCCACGGCCGAGACCGCAGGCACGCGGGGGCGATCAGTTGCGGGTCTGGTCCACCAGCTTGTTCTTGGCGATCCAGGGCATCATCGCGCGCAGCTTGTTGCCCACCACTTCGATGCTGTGGTCGGCCGTGTTGCGGCGGCGAGCCGTCATCGATGGATAGTTCAGGCGGCCTTCCTGAATGAACATCTTGGCGTAATCGCCGTTCTGGATGCGCTTCAGGGCGTTGCGCATGGCTTCGCGCGACTGAGCATTGATCACTTCCGGGCCGGTCACGTACTCGCCGAACTCGGCGTTGTTCGAGATCGAGTAGTTCATGTTGGCAATGCCGCCTTCGTAGATCAGGTCCACGATGAGCTTGAGCTCATGCAGGCACTCGAAATAAGCCATTTCAGGAGCGTAGCCGGCTTCGACCAGAGTTTCATAACCCATCTTGATCAGCTCGACCGCGCCACCGCACAGCACAGCCTGTTCGCCGAACAGGTCGGTCTCGGTCTCTTCCTTGAAGTTGGTCTCGATGATGCCGGCCTTGCCGCCACCATTGGCCATGGCGTACGACAGGGCCAGGTCGCGGGCCTTGCCGGACTTGTCCTGGTGCACTGCCACCAGATGGGGCACGCCACCGCCTTGGGTGTAGGTGTTGCGCACGGTATGACCGGGAGCCTTCGGGGCCACCATCCAGACGTCCAGGTCAGCGCGGGGCACGACCTGGTTGTAATGCACGTTGAACCCGTGTGCGAAGGCCAGCGATGCGCCCTGCTTGATGTGGGGGGCCACATTGTTCGTGTAGACCTCGGCGATCTGCTCGTCGGGCAGCAGAATCATGACGACGTCGGCAGCCTTCACCGCTTCGTTCACTTCCAGCACATTGAGGCCAGCCTTGCCGACCTTGTCCCACGAGGCCCCGCCCTTGCGCAGGCCAACCACGACCTTCACGCCGCTGTCGTTCAGGTTTTGCGCATGGGCGTGCCCTTGCGAGCCATAGCCGATGATGGCCACGGTCTTGCCTTTGATCAGGCTCAGGTCACAGTCTTTATCGTAGAAAACTTTCATGTTGGCTCCAGGTTGAATCGATGAGGGGGTATTGAAAAAAGGTGAGGAAATAAGCGGAGTGGATCAAACACGCAGAATGCGTTCACCGCGGCCGATGCCGCTGGCGCCGGTTCGAACGGTTTCCAGGATGGCGGTGCGGTCGATGGCCTGCAAAAACGCATCGTTCTTGGACTGATCTCCCGTCAACTCGACGGTGTAGCTCTTCTCTGTGACGTCGATAATTCGGCCGCGAAAGATGTCCGCCATACGTTTCATCTCTTCGCGCTCTTTGCCGACAGCACGCACCTTCACCATCATGAGCTCCCGCTCGGTGTACGCGCCCTCGGTCAGGTCGACCACCTTCACGACTTCGATGAGGCGGTTCAGATGCTTGGTGATTTGCTCGATCACGTCATCGGACCCCGTGGTCTGTATCGTCATGCGCGAAAGCGACGCGTCTTCCGTGGGAGCCACGGTCAGCGATTCGATGTTGTAGCCCCGTGCGGAAAACAGGCCGACGACGCGGGACAGCGCGCCGGGTTCGTTTTCCAGCAGGACGGCAATGATGTGCTTCATGGGTGCAGATTCCTCTTTTCGCTGCCCTCCCCTGGCGCTGGTAAGCGCCAAGCTCGGCAGGCAATAGATTCGTCGTTGGAGATATTGCTACTCAAAGAATAGCTGGAAACGCTTTATGGCAAAGCGCTGAAGAGCGATTAGGCTTAAAGATCTTCCGATCCCAAAAGCATTTCGGTAATGCCCTTGCCAGACTGAACCATTGGGAACACGTTCTCCGTCGGATCAGTGCGGAAGTCCATGAAAACCGTGCGGTCCTTGAGCTTGCGCGCCTCGCGCAGCGCGGGCTCGACGTCTTGCGGCCGCTCGATCAGAAGACCCACGTGGCCATACGCCTCCGCCAGCTTCACGAAGTTGGGTAACGCGTCCATGTAGCTGTGACTATAGCGGCCAGAATATTCAATTTCCTGCCACTGCCGCACCATGCCAAGGTAACGGTTGTTCAACGCACAGATCTTGATGGGAGTGTTGTATTGCAGGCAGGTGGACAACTCCTGAATGTTCATCTGCACCGAGCCTTCGCCCGTGATGCAGAACACTTCGGCGTCCGGCTTCGCCAGCTTGATGCCCATGGCATAAGGAATACCCACACCCATCGTGCCAAGTCCACCGGAGTTGATCCAGCGGCGCGGCTCATCGAATCGATAGTACTGAGCCGCCCACATCTGATGCTGCCCCACATCGGAGGTCACATAGGTGTCGGCATCCTTGGTCATGTTCCAGAGGGTTTCGACCACGTATTGCGGCTTGATGACTTCGTTGTTGCTGCGATCGTATTTGAGGCATTCGCGCTTGCGCCAGCCTTCGATCGTGTCCCACCAGGCGGCCAAGGCACCGGCATCGGCCCGAGTGCTGGATTCGCTCACCATGGTGATCAGCTCCGTCAGTACATCCTTGACGTCGCCAACGATGGGAATATCGACCTTGACGCGTTTGGAGATGCTCGAAGGGTCGATATCGATATGAATGATCTTGCGATCGTTCTGTGCAAAGTGCTTCACGTTGCCGATGACGCGGTCATCGAATCGTGCACCGACCGCCAGGAGCACGTCACAGTTCTGCATGGCGTTGTTGGCTTCGATCGTGCCATGCATGCCCAGCATGCCGAGGAACTTGCGATCGCTCGCCGGGTAGGCGCCCAATCCCATCAGGGTATTGGTCACCGGATAACCCAGCATGTCCACCAACGTGCGCAATTCTTGCGTGGCATTGCCCAGCAAAACGCCGCCACCCGTGTAGATGTAAGGCCGCTTGGCGGTCAGCAGCAACTGCAGCGCCTTGCGGATCTGGCCGCCATGGCCTTTGCGAACAGGGTTGTAGGAGCGCATTTCGACGCTCTGCGGATACCCGTGGTAGGCCACCTTCTTGAAGGAGACGTCTTTCGGGATATCGACCACCACCGGTCCGGGACGGCCGGTGCGGGCGATGTGGAAGGCCTTTTTCATCGTCATGGCCAGATCGCGGGCATCCTTGACGAGAAAATTGTGCTTCACGATGGGACGCGTGATGCCCACGGTATCGCACTCCTGGAAGGCGTCCAGCCCGATCGCGGCCGTCGGCACCTGTCCGGAGATGATGACCATGGGAATGGAATCCATGTAGGCCGTGGCGATTCCGGTCACGGCATTGGTCAATCCGGGGCCGGAAGTGACGAGGGCGACCCCCACTTCACCAGTGGCACGGGCGTAGCCGTCGGCAGCATGCACTGCAGCCTGCTCGTGGCGCACGAGCACATGCTGAATGGTCTCTTGCTTGTAGAGCGCGTCGTAGATGTAGAGAACCGCGCCACCCGGATAGCCCCAAATGAATTGCACGCCTTCGGCCTGCAAAGACTTGATGAGGATTTCGGACCCCATGAGGTCCTGGGACGGGGAATGCGAAACGCCCTGCGTGGCAGCGGCCGCCGAAGTGATTTCGGCCTTGGAGATTTCCATGATCAACCTTTGCGAATTTCTCTAACGAAAAACCTTGGGTGCCCCTTGTGCGGACTCTTGTGGAGCCGACTTGGAACTTGAGGCTTCGGACATGGGCGAGATGATTGCTGCGCCGGACCGAAACCCGTTTGCCTTTTGAATTGCAGGCCGGATTATGGCACTGCAACATGGATTCTGGGCACGGCAGGCCCAAAAGACTTGAAGTCAATGCGATAAACTCGGCAATCCACGCGCTGGCTTTCTCGCCAACGAACCCCAAGCCCCGATCAGCGGGCACCTTTGTCTTGGCTACCGAACAAGAACTCTCCAACTTCCTCAAAAGCGTAGAAAAGCGGGCCTACAAGCGCTCGCTCTATCACGTACGCAATGAGGAGTCGGCGCTGGACATCGTTCAGGACAGCATGCTCAAGCTGGCCGAGCACTATGGTGACAAGCCGGTGGCCGAGTTGCCCATGCTCTTTCAGCGCATTCTTTCAAATTGCACGCTGGACTGGTTTCGGCGTCAGAAGACCCGCAATGCGTTGTTTTCTAGCATGAGCGACTTCGAAGGGCCGGGAGAAGACGGTGCAGATTTCGATCTGCTGGAAGCCTATTCGGGCCCCGAGGGCGGCGAGACAGCCCAAAGCGCGGAAGATCTGGTCAGGCGTGCCCAGGTTTTTCACGACATCGAAGCGGAAATTCAAGAGTTGCCAGCTCGTCAACGGGAGGCGTTTTTGATGCGTTACTGGGAAGAGATGGATGTTGCAGAAACGGCGGCTGCGATGGGCTGCTCGGAAGGCAGCGTCAAAACGCACTGCTTTCGTGCCGTCCAGACCCTCAGCAAAGCACTGAAGGCGAAAGGAATCGAACTATGAATTACCAGTCCTCAACCCATCCTGCGGAAATTGCCGCAGAGCGTTTTGCGCGCCGTGTGACGGCACGCCTTTCCGATGGCACGGCCGAGCTTCCTTACGATATTTCCGAGCGGCTCCGTGCTGCGCGGGTGCAGGCCCTTGCGAAACGCAAGGTGGTCGCACCGGCGCGGCAGACGGCTCCCGCCGTGTTGGCTTCCGGCAATAGCGCGGTGCTGGGCTGGGGCGGAGAAGGCGGTAGCTGGTGGCGCGCCCTGGTGTCGGCCGTTCCAATCACCGCACTGCTCGTCGGGCTGGTGGTCATCAATGTCTCGCAGGACGAAAAAGGGGTGAACGAGGTGGCAGAGGTGGACGCCGCCTTGCTCACGGATGATCTTCCGCCATCTGCTTATGCCGATCCGGGATTCCTTCAATTCCTCAAAACGTCCGCCAACCCGACCCACTGACCCTATTGCAGATTGCATGCCCACCAGCCCTTTGGACGCCCCCCGCCTGATGCCCAGCCGCCGTGCTGGCTTTTGTCTTGCTGGGCGCGCTCGTCGCGGGCGGCTGGCAAGCCTGGACACAGGTCGGGATGGCACCGGTGGCGCCCATGCCAGCCGAGGCGCTGGCCAGCAAACACACGGCCCGTGGGCCGGAGTTACGGCTTCAGGATCCTGACAGTGCAGGCTCGGGGCCTGCATGGCAATCTTTGACGGCCGCGCAAAAGGAAGCGCTCGCCCCCCTGGCCTCCCGCTGGAGCCTGCTCAGCGAGGCGCAAAAACGGCGCTGGATCACACTGTCCGCAAGCTTTCCCACCTTGTCGCCACAAGAGCGCGAAAAGATGCTGGGGCGCATGACCGACTGGGCCAACCTCAGCCTTCAGCAGCGCAGTCAGGCCCGTTTGAACTACGCCGCCACCAAGAAACTGGCCGTGGATGACAAGTGGGCCCAGTGGGAGGCGTACCAAGCCCTGCCTACCGAGGAAAAGAAACAGCTGGCGGCCCGTGCGGCCCCTCGGCCCACCGGCGCGGCCACGGCGATCCGGCCCGTGGCCCCTCGCAAGCTGGCCCGCGTTCCTGCCGCCGCGGTCGCGAATGCAAACCGCCCCAATCCCCCCAAGATTCCGCCGGTGAGCGAGTTCCATCCGACCCAGGCATTGCCGGTATCGGTCCCAGCGGCCAGCCTGGCACCTCCAGTGGAAACGGCACCCGTCTCGGTGCCGATCGCTGTTCCCTCGCCCCTGGCGCCGCTGAGCGGCGCAGAGCCGGTGGCCGCCGAGGCAGCCCCCCCTGCCGCCCCGACCCAGGACAACACCCCGCTTCACCCGCCTCAGTGATACCGCCATGTCTGCGTCTCCGTCTCAGAGCACCATGGCCAGCCATGACATTTCCCGCACCGCGATGAACGGCACCACCCCTTCGCTGCGCCGTCGCATGGCTTGCTGGCTCTACGAGGGCATGCTGATGTTCGGGGTGGTGTTCATTGCCGGCTATCTTTTCGGCACGCTCAGCCAGACACGCAATGCGCTGGACAACCGCCATGCGCTCCAGGGTTTTCTTTTCGTTGTCTTCGGCATCTATTTCGTCTGGTTCTGGGCCAGAGGACAAACGCTGGCCATGAAGACCTGGCATATCCAGGTGGTGGACCGGCTGGGACAGCCGATCACGCAGACCCGGGCCCTCGCCCGTTACGCGCTGAGCTGGCTGTGGTTTTTGCCGCCGCTGGCGGCCATGGCGCCGTTCCAGCTGTCCGGTGGTGAATCGGCGGTCATTCTGCTGGGGTGGGTGGCGGTCTGGGCATTGTTGAGCCGGTTTCAGCCCGAGCGGCAGTTCTGGCACGACATCTGGGCCGGCACGCGGCTCGTGCATTTCGAACACGCCAAAAAGTAAGCCGACAACTTCTTTCGCCGGAGGCGATAACTGCCACACAGGCCGGCGAAAATGCGTGGCCTATGTCTGCCCCCTTCACACCCCATCCCCACAAGGCCCGCACCGGCCTGCACCGCCTGTGGCATGCCGGACAATATTCGCTGCAGGGCCTTCAGGCCGGCTGGGGCGAGAAGGCTTTTCGGCTGGAGGCATGCATGGCTTTCGTGCTGCTGCCCGCAGCATTCTGGCTGGGCCGTGGCTGGTTGGAGGTTGCGGCGCTCGCCGGCACGGTGGTTCTGGTGCTGATCACCGAACTGCTCAACTCCGGCATCGAAGCCGCCATCGATCGCATCGGTCCCGAGTTGCACGATTTGTCCAAGCGCGCCAAAGACATGGGCAGCGCTGCCGTCTTGTTGAGTGTGTTGCTGTGCTCAGGCGTCTGGGCTGCAGCCCTGTTTCAGAGGTTTTTCCATGGCTGAGCCGTTTTTTTCCCTGTGCGTCTATCTGGGGTCGCGCCCAGGTGAAAACCCGTTATTCACCGAATCAGCCATTGCCGTCGGCGAATGGATCGGCCGGCACGGCGGCCAACTGGTCTACGGTGGCGGTCGCAGCGGCCTGATGGGCACGGTGGCCGAGGCCACACGGCGCGCGGGTGGTCGCGTGCTGGGCGTGATTCCCCGGGCGCTCGTGGACAAGGAACTGGCCAACCGGGATTGCGATGAACTGCACATCGTCGAGACGATGCACGAGCGCAAGGCCATGATGGCCGAGCGCTGCAACGCTTTCCTGGCCCTTCCAGGCGGCATCGGAACGTTCGAAGAATTGTTTGAGGTGTGGACGTGGCGCCAGCTCGGCTACCACGACAAGCCCATCGGCCTGCTGAATGTGGACGGCTACTACGACGGTCTGATGGCGTTTCTGCAGACCAGCGTGGCCAGCGGACTCATGAGCGACTGGCAGATGGGTCTGATGACGGCCTCCTCCGACCACGAAAGCCTCCTGCAGTCCCTGGTCGAGGCCGCCGGCATGCAGGGCACGCAGAAGGTTCCGTTGCGGGCGGTGATCTGAGTCAGCGCAGCCGCCCAGGCGCGCAGTCGACCGTCAGACGGCGGCTTCGTCCAGGTCGCCCGTGCGGATGCGCACCACACGCTCCACGGCGGTGACGAAGATCTTGCCGTCGCCGATCTTGCCCGTGCGCGCCACGTTGACGATGGCATCCACGCAGCGGTCCACGTCGTCGGTCTTCACGACCACTTCCACCTTCACCTTGGGCAAAAAATCCACCACGTATTCGGCGCCGCGGTACAGCTCGGTGTGGCCCTTCTGACGGCCGAAACCCTTCACTTCGGTGACGGTGAGGCCCGTCACGCCGCACTCGGCCAGGGCTTCGCGGACTTCTTCGAGTTTGAAGGGCTTGATGACGGCGGTGATCATTTTCATGGCGGAAACTCCTGGAAAGGTGAAATGCGAGGGATGCTCAAGGCCGCGTCGTCGTCGATCGCTCACGCCCGGAAACGGTTGGTGATGGGGTAGCGCCAATCCTTGCCGAAGCTGCGGCGGCTGATGCGGATGCCCACCGGCGCCTGGCGGCGCTTGTATTCATTGAGCTGGATGAGGCGCGTCACGCGCTCCACGTCGGCCCGGTCGTAGCCGGCCTGCACGATGGCATCGATGGGCTCGTCGTTCTCCATGTACCGGGCGACGATCGCGTCGAGCACCTCGTAGGGTGGCAGGCTGTCCTGGTCCTTCTGGTCGGGGCGCAGTTCGGCGCTCGGCGGGCGCGTGATGATCCGTTCGGGAATGGGCTGCGCGCCGGTCCCAAAGGGGTCATTGGCATTGCGCCAGCGCGCCAGCGAGAACACGGCCGTCTTGGCCACGTCCTTGATGACGGCAAACCCTCCTGCCATGTCGCCGTAGAGTGTGCAGTAGCCCGTCGCCATCTCGCTCTTGTTGCCGGTGGTGAGCACCACCGCGCCGAATTTGTTGGACAGCGCCATGAGCAACGTGCCACGGATGCGAGCCTGCAGGTTTTCCTCGGTGGTGTCTTCGGGCAGGCCGGCGAACTCCTGCGCCAGCGCGGCCTTGAACGCCTCGAATTGCGGGGCGATCGAGATTTCGTCGTAGCGCACGCCCAGGCGCTCGGCCATGTCGCGCGCGTCGATCCAGCTGATGTCCGCGGTGTAGGGCGAAGGCATCATCACGGCGCGCACTTTGTCAGCGCCCAGCGCATCCACGGCGATGGCCAGGACCAGCGCGGAATCGATGCCGCCCGACAGACCCAGCAGCGCGCCGGGAAAGCCGTTCTTGCCGACATAGTCGCGCACCCCCATGACCAGCGCGCTCCACAGATCCGACTCCAGCGCGGGCAGCGGCGCGACTTCGGCCTTCAATTCGATCGCACCCTGCGCGACGTCCACGCGGACCGGAAAGCAGGCTTCCTCGAATCCGGGCGCACGCGCGGCCACGAAACCATTGGACTGCAGGGCAAAGGAACGGCCTTCGAAGAGCACCTCATCCTGGCCACCGACCAGGTGGGCATAGACCAGCGGCAGGCCGGTCTCCGTGACACGCTCGCGCATGATCTGCTCGCGCTCGGCGCTTTTGCCCAGGTGGAACGGCGACGCGTTGATGGTGACCAGCAACTGCGCCCCCGCCTGCGCCGCCCGACGGGCGGGGCCTTCGAACCAGGCGTCCTCGCAGATCAGCAGGCCGACGCGCACGCCCTCCACGTCAAAGAGGCAGGTGCCGTCGCCTGGCAAGAAGTAGCGCCGCTCGTCGAACACGTCGTAGTTCGGTAGTTCCTGCTTGAGGTAGGTCTGCTCGACCACCCCATTGCGCAGCACGCTGGCAGCGTTGTAGCAAAGGCCTTCGCCATCCGCTTCGGCCCGCTGAGGATGCCCGACCACGATGGCCAAGCCCTCGAACCGCGCCGTCTCCCGCGCCACCGTTGCCAGTGCATCCTCGCAACCCGACAGAAAAGCGGGGCGAAGGTAGAGGTCTTCGGCGGCATAACCGCACAGCGACAACTCGGGCGTGAGCAGCAGGCGCGCGCCGGAGGCATGGGCTTGCTGGGCGCAGGCAATGATCTTGCGGGCATTGCCCGGCAGATCGCCCACCACGAAATTGAGCTGGGCAACGCTGATGACGAATGGCATACGGGGATGGAAAAAGGACTCGAACGATTATGTCACCCGCGTCCTGCACGATGGCGCCTTGCGCCACAAGGCCCTGCGTTATCCCCGCGGGCACTGGAAAACTCTGTGGATAAGTCGTGGCTTGCCCTGTAAGGCGGTCCTAACTCCTTGTCAGGCCTGAAAGAATGTCCCCGTGCCCTCTTTTTAGGCACACGGACTGGTGTGGATGCCATACCTCCCCGCGGCGGCGCAGCCCGGTTTGGGCCATGATGGCGTCCCCCCTCCACCGACCGCACGCCGCCTTGTTGTCCCAACCCGCCGATACCGCCTACGTTCTGCGCCTGCACCCGTCTCCCGACGACGTGGACGCCGATGCATGGGATGCGCTCCTGGCCGCCCAGCCCCACGCCACCCCCTTCATGCGCCACGCCTACCTTTCGGCGCTGCACAGCAGCGGCAGCGCGGTGCCGGAAACCGGCTGGACGCCCGTGTTCTGCACGCTCTGGCGGGAGGAGGTGCTGCAAGGCGCGTGCGCGGTGTATGCCAAGCCGCACTCCTACGGGGAATACGTGTTCGACCAGGGCTGGGCGGGTGCCTATGCGCGCCACGGCATGGACTACTACCCCAAGGCCGTCGTGGCCGTGCCCTTCACCCCCGTGCCCGGAGCGCGGTTGCTGGCCGTGGACGCCGCGGCGCGGCATGCGCTGGTGCGGGCGCTGGTGCAGTGGTGCGAAGAGGCGGGCCTGTCGTCGCTGCACCTGCTGTTCACCGCCCCGCAGGATGTCGAGGCCGCGCAGGCAGCGGGGCTGATGCTGCGGCACACAGTGCAGTTTCATTGGACGAACGCGGCGCCCCCGCACGGCGCCGGCGCGCTCGCCTCGTAC
>NZ_BAAJYR010000023.1:0-31498 GCF_057546605.1 Acidovorax sp. KPB24-03
AAATATGTTGCGACCCTGAATGGATGAAGCTTGTTTTTTTCTCGTTATGAATATTTCAGCCTGATAAAATATGCCAGAAATATTCAACGGCAGGCTTTCTCTTTTGAATCCATTTCTGAAAGCAAATTCAAGCATGGCATTTCCAAATGCGCCAATTATTTTCCTGAAATTCAAATCATCTATTATTAATATCTCGGCCTGATCTCCAGAATAACCAATCTTTTTATATTCCCTCTTGAAAAACTCAAAACGAGACAAGAATTCTGTATTTATAGCGCCATCCTGAATTAAAGAAGAGAGGTCGAGCGCAACAATTCCATATGGACAGTCATTCTTATGGAATCTGCTGATTATTTGCTCAACTGCTTCATTGACATTACTCTGAATTCGAAGTTTTGACGTTACCTTTTTGCACTCCACAAGGTATCTTCCAGGAACAATTACATCCGTTTCCGAGTTGAGGAATGGGGTTAGGCCTGTTGCTTCTTTAATCCTAGCAGCGAAATCAATTTCAAAAAAGACATCATCCGATTTGTCGGAAAAATACTCGCCCTCGAAGCTTCCCTTCAATAATCTTTTTAGTGTCTCGCTCTTTATCTCCAATTTTTCATCGGCAAATATCCGGCACAACCTGCCATATCTATTGGCATCCGCAATTTCTCGATCAGAGATTTTCTCTCGCTTTGCAATTTTGGCCTGCAATTTACCTAGTTTTGTATTTTTTATCTCCATCTTTGGATAAATATCTCTAATTATTTCCACCACCTCTTCAAGCTCCTGAGCAATAGAATCTAAGCTTTTAATCAAAATTTTTCCGTTGCTTTTCATTGGGGCTAAATATATGTTAAGGGAGCGCCATTTTCATTGATTCCCGATGTAAATTTGCTGGATGCCGGAAACCAATTTTACGTAGACTCTTAACAGGATGAGTAAATCTCGCTCTCAGGCAACCCAGGCAACCCAGGCAACCCAGGCAACCCAGGCAACCCAGGCAATATTGATAATATTAGAGCAAGTACAGCTCATTAAGTCGGTTGAATTATTGATTTACGTTATTGCTAACTCTCATGGGGGTTTTTCGCGGTCAGATTTTGGGGATTTTTTTTTGCGTGGCCACATTGGATTTGGTAGCACTGGTTTTCGCGTCGGAATTTCTATGGGCCCGCTCGGTTTTAATTAATGCCAAAGCCTTTTTTCGTCGGCCTTTTGCTTCGATTTCCAGTGGCGCAACGAATGGGCGTCTCTTCAAGCTACCTGCCGGTGATATATGCCAAACAACTACGGTGTATGAGTCCGCCGATGCCTGCTTCGGCACTTGCGTTCCACTGCCACAGTTGAGTTCGCTGGGCCAGCTGACTGTTGGATAAGCCCGAAGAATCTTGTGAAGCGGCAAGCTATAAGCGCCCTCAAAAGAGTTTATTTTTACTGAATGCTTCCCGGATCCATGCAAATTTAAAACGTATGTTGATTCAAAACGAGCATTTTTTTGTGCTGAAGGATGGCGATTTCAAAACAGCATCGATTCTTTTTCTTGTCCCGGCAAGGATAAAGATCGCTTCGCACTCATAATAGTGCGCGGCCAACTCCAAACGAACGCAGTCCCAGAGGACATCGGTAATTGATACTCCTGAATTTGCTGACCATTTGCTCTCAACAGCCAAAACTTTTTTTCCATCGGCACCTGTGACAATAAAGTCAAGCTGTGGTGGCCGTCCTGTCTTCCCAGGCATGGTCAGGACTGGATGGTTACTCTCACCTGTGACCTTGCCACTCATGCACCGCTGCAAGATTTGTCCTATTGGGAATGCAAGATAGCGCTCGCTGAATAGTTCCTCTCGGCCTGCATGATGTTCAAAAGTGAGCCATGAACTCAGCCCCTCCGACAAGGCGACGCGAATTTCTTTTGGTGTCATGGACAATTTCTTTAGTGTTAGGGCGTGTTTAAATCAGTCTGCTTTCGGCCGACAGTATCAATTAGTGCAAGCGAAGCGAACGTCTGCAACCAGCCTCAAGCCGACAACTCACGCGGTCGCCTCCGCAGCTCACTGAAGTTTTTTAAATCAGCCCTCGAAAGCACATAAGACATCCGACTCCTGCCCGCATCAGGGCTTGGTGGGACGCCGATATGCATCTCCCGGGGAAGAAGCCCGGCGCTCGTCACTCAGCGTAAAAATACATTGCAGGTAACTGCTGGCATCGGCCCACTTGGCTCCATCGGAGTGAAGCTCAAAGAGATTGCGGGTGACCTCTACCGCCTCCGGCCACCTGTCCTTGGCCACTGCCGTCATGGCCTCCCGGCTGTCGTCATGGTCATGCAGTGCTCCGTCCTGAGCACCGTAGGCGTGGAACTCCACGATCTTGGCCGGCATCGGGTACGCTGAGCCCTCACACTGCACTCCGGTGGATTGCGGTTCTCGCTCGGCATGCGCCGCAGCGAACGAATCCTGGACGGTGTGCAGCACCGAGCCAAAGGCGATCTCTCGAATCTGCGAGACCAAGCCGCTGGCGGCATCCTGTCGCCCCAATAGGTACAGGTCCACGACCTTCCACTCGGTGCAACCGAAGTGATTTTCGATGGTTGGGTTGTGGATGTCCTTCAGGAAGGTTTGAGGAAGGATCTCCTTGGACGACACCTTCCATGCGAACTCCAGCCAGTCCAGAATCTGGGCCCTCGTATCCACGGGATGGATCTCGGACGCGTTGGCCATGCCATGCAGGAACTGAAGATCGCCGAAGTGCGACCGCGTCATCAGGTTGCCGGGAACACTGTTGGCCGTTTTGTTGCAGCCCACGATGGTCTTCGTCTGGGCCTGGCGTTCGGCATCCTTGAAGAGGCAATACCAGCATGCAGGCTGCGTGGAGAAGCGGATCGTCTGGTCTGCCCGGCAGACGTTCTTTTTCCCCAGGTAGTCGCAGTTGCCCTGGTCTTTTTCCAGACGAAACGGCGGCAGGTCGTTCCACCGCACTCCATAGATCACATACGGAGAGGCAAACCCCACATCGCGTCCGCTGCAATAGGTGTCGGTGGCGAGATCAGCTTGCGCCACATGGCACCACTTGCCGAGGTGCGTGATTTCCTCATGGACCGGCACCTTGATCAGAACGCCCAACGATCCTGCGATGCGCGCCAGCGTAGAGTTCGTCTCGTTAGTCAAGCGTTCTTCGTGCTGGGTCCCCAGGGGACCGATCTGAAATGCACCCACCCAGGTGCTCACCAGCCATAGGCCCGCGACCACGATTCTTCTTGAAGCTTTCAAAAGCTGCATGACATCCCCTCCCTCTGCCAGCATTCTCGAAAGCCCGTAGGAAGCACGCAAGGGGAAAACTACTGCCTGCTTTTGCCGTGCGTCAATTCGTAGCCCTTGCGGACTGCCAACATGGAATCATCCTGCGGGGCCCGTCGAAGGCGTCTTCCTACCTTCGAAACCCCGCCTGGCTGAGCTCGTTGATTCACCCCTTCGAGGGTGGGCAAGCTTCAGCTCCGGGGGAGCAAGGCGGACGTTCTTGCCAAGTCTGCTGCGGTTGCGTTCTTCGTTGCGGCAGCGGCAGTTTCCAAGCCCGTGACGAGATTGCACAGGGCGTGGTAGTTGAGAGCATCTGCAACTGCCCGGGTTACGGGATAGTCCACCAAAGACGCATTGCGCTGAGATTGAATGTTGACAAGGGCCGCTTCTGTTTGCTTGGTGCTCCCCGTGGAAATCACCTGCACGGTCACGTTGCTGAAGTAGGCCTCATTCAACTGGCTTAGTTGGCCATTCCAAACAGTGCTTCCAGCGGCGAGGACTTTGGCCGCAGCAGCAGGAGTTGTCACGGCGGCAGCCCCCGACAGCAGCGTCGCAATGCCACTACGGTGATCGCTCGTGAATGTCACTGGAAGGTCGCGTTGGGTTCTGGGACGCACGGTCTGAATAAGAACTGACGGGGTCAAGAAGGAAGGCGGCTGCTTCACATAGGCTAGTGCTGCTATAGCGCTGTGCGAAACCTCTTCCGCACTGTAGCGACAGCTTCTAGCCTAAGCTGGCACGCTTTGTCTGTTCTGCAGCGATTGCCGTCGTCCCCCTGGGTGCCTCCAACGTCTGCATCGAATGCGAAACCCGACACCCGAGTTAGATGGGTGACCTGCTCAGACCTACCCTAGTGTTCACGCAGCCGAAATGAAAGCTCGCCAGTTGATTGGGCCGTTACGGCTGGGTGTTGATTTCCATCTGGAACTGACCCAGTAAGCCACCAGGACAAAGCCCGCCAGGTCCATCCAGGCGATGCGGGCGGGCCGATGTAGGCCTGGGCCTGCTGCAGGGTCACGTCGCGATGAAGCCACGGTCACGCCAGCGGTCGGCGACGAAGTCCTCGAAGTCGTAGCCCTCGCCGAGCTCCAGTCTGTCGGCATGGTCGCAGACGATGATTTGCGGCTTGTTGCCGACCTCCTGTGCCGTGTCATCACAGAACTTGGCCAGGACGGTGAACATCTTGGCGACGGTATTCAAGTCGTCATCGGCCGTCGAGATGCGTGTGCGCGTGTCCACAGGCGAGTTCGCGGGCTCGTCCGCAGTCTCTTCGGACTGCGGGCTGCCGGGCGCGCTGGCGGATGTGTCGTCCTGGTTCGCGCGCAATTGGGCTGCATTGAATTCCTTGCCGTAATCGGCGGAGGGGAAGTAGACCTGCGTCGGTTGGTCGAGAAACAGCACGGGCGGTAGCTTGCAGTCGGCGTAGGCCGAAAACTGGTAGTGCAGGGACAGGAACAGCGTCAGGTGCGAATACAGCCAGTTCGCGCCACTGCCCATCGACCGCAGGAAGACCTTCTTCTCCGGCGCGCCGTGTACCCCCGGTGTCTCATGCCATAGGTCGAAGGAATCGATGTCGAACTTCAGGGATCCATTCTTGTAGGAGTCCTCGAAGTCGAAATGTGTGCCGACGATCTCCAGGCGCCGGTTGATGTCGCGTTGCAAGGCCAGCAGCCGGGGCGCGACATCGAGCAAAGCCTTTTTCGATTTCAGGTCCGTCACCCGGTCCTGGAGCAACTTCACCAACTCCGTGGTTTCTGTGGGCGGACTCTCGATGCGGCGCTCAATGGCGATTTCTAGCTTGATCTTGGCTTTCTGCGCTGCTGCATCGACAGACTTCGAGCGCTGCAGTCGGTCGGCCTCCTGGTCCAGTGGACGCAGTGTGCTTTCGACCTGCCGCAAGGCCTGGCGCGCCTTTTTTGAGTTGCTCGTCGATGTCCCGACGCTCCTGGCCAAAGCCCTCGCGGGCATAGGCCGAGACCTTCAGCTCACCGTTGAGCCAGTGGATGGCCGCCGAGAGTCTGTTGGCCTCATCTTCGGCGGCTTCCGAGGGTGACGCACAGACCGGGCACACGGCATGGTCCAGATGGGTCGCCTTCGGGATGGGCAGATCCGTCATGGCACCGGCGAATCCCTCGACTTGCTGTGTCGAGACGTCGAGCAGGTAGCGCATGTTCAGGGCCTTCTGGATCTCGGCCATGAGCTCGGCTTTGCGTGTGCGCAGTTCGTTGCGGATCGCGTCGAAGGTATCGGACTGCCCATCGACCGTGACGGCGATACCGGTCACGCGTTCCAGGGCCTGCGCCGGCCGCATCCAGATTTCTTCGGCGGTCAACTCTGTCAGCGGCGTGCCCGCCAGGGCGTGGAACTCACGCAGGTAGCCCGCCATCTCTCCGATGCCGGCCGATTTGATCTGCTCCTGCTTGGGGATTACGGCCAGGGCACGCTTGAGCTCGGTTTCTGCTTCGGCGAGTTCTTTGGCCAGGTCAAAATAGTCCTCTCCCACGATCCCCATGAAGATCTTGAAGTGATCGATGGCCTGTTCGCGTTTTCGCTTTTCGTCGAAGCGGTAAAAGATCGCATGCCGGTTGGCCACCAGGTTTTGATGCTGGAGCATGAACGAGGCAAAACTGCGGATGGAAGGCGTCGGGCTTTTCTGACGCATGAGCTGCTTCTGCAGCGGGTCGGTGTCGATGTCGTCCATGGTGACGCCGAAGTAGCGCCCCAGGCTCTTGGAGAATTCGATCCGGCTAAGCTGGTATTGCGCGGTGAAGAAGTTGTGCACGTCCTTGACGTAGGCCAGCACATGCCTGGCCTGCTCACCACTGACTTCTCGCAGGAAACATTGGTTGGCGTTGTCTGCTCTGCGGCCGGCGACGACCGCCATCCCGGAAAAGCGCCATACGGTAAAGAATATCTTCGCCCGCTGGGTGATGATGCCTTGCGGAATCGTGTCTTCGGAACTGCCCATGCAGTAATCGAAGATGTCGAGAATGGCACTTTTGCCCTTTGAAGATTTACCGGTAATGATATTCAATCCTTGCTTGAATTTCACACTGTGCGGCTCATTTTCCTGGTCGATCAGGCCGATATATCGGACATAACATTTCATAGCGACTTCAATCCGAGCATTCTATAAATGGTCACGACACTTTCATTCCGGAATACCATGGCGAGCTGACGGGCATAACGCAGCATCTTGGGGGCTGCATTCTCTGACTGTCGGTTTTCACTGGCGAGAACCGACAGGTCGTCGTTGAGTTGGAGGCTTTCATCCGAGCGCAGTATCAACAGCGCCTTGTTGGTGATGGGTTCATATTCCGAGATGCGAAGCGCCAAGCCGACCAATCGGGAGGAGTCGGATGTCATGGTCCGGATCGAACTGGTTCGATTGGCGGTATGCAAATACTCCTGCATCGCGGGAAACGACACCAAGGGCAGAACTAAATAGCTCAGCAGGATGTCTTTCTCCATCGGCTCCCAGTTCAGGTAGAAGCTCTGGATCACTGGCGCGAGCGCAAAGGCGTTGCGATGCAAGGTGTAGAGATGATCGGCGGCGGTATTCATCATTCCCATAGTTTCCAGTGAAATTCTTCGTCCTTGTTTTTGGGAATCTCGTCCGCCAGCATGTGATAAATACCATTGCGAAATTCCGGCATGGTGTTGGCCATGGCGCAAAAAGGTTCCGTCGAAGCTCTCAGACGTGCCAAGTAGAACCTGAGTGACGCCTTCTTGAGAGCCGCGTCGTCCTGCAGGCCGTCGCAATCCAGAATGGCCGCTTCTCGCTCCACAAAATGGTTGCTGCGGTGGTTGTGGAGATAAAGGTCAAGAGAGGGCTTGATGGGAATCTGATCCTTGAGGAGCTCGGAAATCGTGTCCTGCGCAAACAGGCGGTGCAGGGCCGCGTGCTTGAGATATTTTTCGCCCTCGATCTCGAGGATTTTCCTGGCGAAGAGCATGGGCCTGATTTCGTCGAGATCGACTTTTTCTTCCAGCGGCCGAAGATCTCTCAAAGGGAACTCTGCCGGATGCTTCATGCACGAGGAGTTCAGAGCCGTCAGCTTGGCGGTGAACGCCTCGTGGGTGATCTTCCAGCCGTTCAGGACGAGTTCGGTGCTGAACATGAAGCCCAGCAAGTCGTTTAGGTACTGTCGCTGCAGCGACGGTCGTATGGCTTTGAGGTAGCGGGTCTTGTAGCTCTCGATGCGCTCTGGCAGGGCGTCTTCGCCCGGGATGATGAGCATGCGTTCCAACACCTCCATCAGCGCCGCGCGGCTCTCGGGCGCTAGCACCTCCTGCTGCAGTGCCCGCGCCTTGGACGGCTTGCGGGCCGTAGTTTCAGCAGTTTGGACGGCCTCGTCCTGCGGCTGGGGTGGCTCCTCCATTTGCGTCTGCGGTGCGCCAGCCCCGTCGCTGCCGATCTCCTGCATGCGCTCAAGCCGCTGCACAGCGGTCAGGATATTCCAGTCCTTGAGGCGGCTCTGGGCGCCGAACTCCTGAGTCGTCAGAAGCACCAGGGACTTGTAGCTGCTGCGGTCAAGCCGCTCATGCAGCCAGTTCCGGATCGTGTTCCAGAAGTTCTGGTGGCTGTCGGTCAGCTTGTCACGGTAGTGCTTGACCTCGATCTGCGTCTTGCCCGGCACGGTGACATCGCCCATGGCTTCAACCCACAGGCACTCTCCGGGCACGAGGTCGTGGCACTGTTCTACGGCCACGAGCAACTGATACTGCAGCGCTACGAAAAGTACAGTTGCATCGACGGGCAGAGCTTGCGTATCGGTCTGCAGCTGTTTGGACGGAGGTGGCATGGGCGGTATCGGCTGCAACTCGAAGTCTCCTGTTTCCTTTGTCTCTGGCGGCTGGGTTGATGGGGCATGCCCGCAGTCACCATCCGGCGCGGCCTGCATAGGTCAGGAAACGGCCAGTGGTGGCATTAACTTTTGACATGTAATAGACTGTATCGGAATGCTTGGGCTGTTGACCACGCTGGCTGCATCAGGTTTTCAGATATGTGTAGCGGGCCCGGTTCCTCTCAAGTGTCTGCTCTTCCCGGCAGCCGTCATTCATGGGAAGACGGCCGACCAGCGGCTCACAGCCTGCAATAGACGCCCAAAAAGGTGTTGCGACTGGCGGTTCCAGCCGATTTGCGAGGTCTAGGAAAGGTCTGCGTAGTGCGCTTTGAGATGTGCTGATGCAGAGCGGTCGAATGAATTCGCCGTGACATCTCGTCTGCAGGACATCGCAGCACTGTCTGAGATCGGTTTCTCGATCTTTTGGCCATTTGCAGGCGCACTCATGCCCGCGTTCCCATCAAACGCCCCCGCGCCATCCACAAGTTGGACAGGGCGAACAGGGTGTGCAGCTGCGCGGTGTTCTTGGCCAGCCCTCGGTAGCGCACCTTCACATGCCCGAACTGACGCTTGATCACCCGCAACGGATGCTCGACCTTGGCCCGGATGCTGGCCTTGAGGCGCTCGAGTTGATCGGTCAGGTCATCGATCAAGCGGGTTTTGTCGAGCAGCCTGCGCTTGCCCGGGCGCATCGCGATGTTCCAGCGCACGCTGCCCCGGGCGTCGGGGCGCCTGCCGGCGCCCTGGTATCGCGCGTCACCCCAGGCTTCGGTTTTCTCACCATGCAGCAGTGCGTTGGCCTCGACCACGTCGTGGAAGCTGCCCGCCGTGCCGCGCACCGTGTGCACCAGGCCCGAGTCCGCATCCACGCCGACGTGGGCCTTCATGCCGAAGTACCACTGGGTGCCCTTCTGGCTCTGCTTCATCTGCGGGTCGCGCTCACCCGAGGCGTTCTTGGTCGAGCTGGGCGCGGCAATCAGCGTGGCGTCCACCACCGTGCCGGCACGCAGCATCAAACCCTTGGCGCCCAGCAGTTCGTTGACCAGCGCCAGGATCTGTGGGGCCAGCTTGTGCTATTCCAGAAGCCGGCGGAATCGAAGGATCGTGGTCTCGTCAGGTACTGCGGTGTCCCAGTTCAAGCCTGCGAACTCACGAAACAGTGGCACGTCGTGCAGCGACTCTTCCATCGCCGGATCGCTCAGCGTGAACCACTGTTGCATGAAGTGGATGCGCAGCATCGTCTCCACCGCAAACGGCGGGCGACCGCGCTTGCCCTCGGGCGCGTACGGCGTGACCAAGCCCACCAGCTCTGCCCACGGCACCACGCGTTCCATCTCTGCCAGGAATTCGCGCTTGCGCGTGCGCTTGATCGTCAGGTTCAGGCCCAGGTCGGCTTGCTTCATGGCTTAGATTCTCTGCGCGGACTAACCACTGATCAGCACATCACGGCTCAATTTACGCAGACCTTCCCTAGCGCACGCCCCCGAAAGCAGTCATCCGGCCAAGTCTAGTCACCGTGTGTTCAGCCGTCTGCTGTTTTGACGATCAGCGGCCCCGATTCACGCTCGATACAAGAACTGCCCATGGTTTCGATGGGTTTTCGATGAAATAGAGCGAAGGCACTTTTGAGGTCAACAACCCTATACCTCTTTGCCATCCGGCAATTTATTCAACCGGGGGTTACGCAAGCAATAACAAAGCCGTAAACGAAGTACAGCGATAAGTGATTTCGACCTAACGATTCAAACGGGAACGTAGGTCTAGCCAAATCAATAACTTAGAGCTCAGTTCGTTTATGAGATTTAGCAGTTCAGCATCCAGCGCAGTGCAATCACATGCAGGTCAAGGGCCAACAATGCCCTCCTACGTATTGTCATGGAGTTCAACCGTTTTTTCCGCGTCGCCTCCTTCTCCACAAGGAATCGTCTTGGACACGAACTATCTTCAACTTTACGGCGTGCATGAGAAAAACCTCGAGCTGATGTCAGGCCCAGTCTCCGCCCAAGTGCTTCGTAATCACAAAGCCACCCTAAAGTCCTACTTGGTGTTTTGCAACCGGAATGAAGAATGCCGGGTGGGGCGGGAGTTCACTGTGGACTTCATCAAGCGGAGCCGAGCCTTTGGCGATCATGTCGCCGTTCAGAACAGGAAAACTGCCGCGGACAAGCTGAGCATCCTTCGCTCGTGGAAGCGCACCATCGACAAGCACGTGCGTGAAGCCACTTTAAATAATATGGCCGGGCACTCCACCTTTCACAAAGAGCTCCGATTGGCGATTGCTGAATCCGGGAAGAGCCTTAAGGAGATTGCAAAGGCCATCTACTTGGACATCAAGTCTTTGACGGGATGGCATGAGGGAGTGATGCCAATCTTTAAAGCGATTCCCGCGGTCCGCCGACTGGAGCACTACCTAGGATTGTCCAGTGGCTTCCTCGAGAAGAAGATCGTCTTTCAGAAGGACCATGAGCCGAAGGCGGCGCAAGCGCTCGCTGACCGTTACGAAGTACGAGCGCGCGAAGCCCGAAGGGACCCATATTACGTCGCGACCTCAGACTTCAGTACGCAGTTGATGTCCGAGTGGTGGGCGTTTATGGCCTACAAGACTCAGATGCACCCCATCGGACTGAAACGTTCAAAGCGAGCTGCCTGGCGAGTTCTGCCAGCTGAGAAAGCTGGCATCGGCGTGAGGGATGAACTGCTTGTGTTTCCTGCCCCCAATATGGTCGCGTCGAGTGCACTGCGCACGTTGCTCTTTCTTCGGGGCTATTTCGGATTTTTGATAAAACCGACCACCGGAAATCGCGCGACGAGTGGCTTAGGTTTGAAGCTTGAGGACGTGGGAACCCTCGCGTCTTTGGCTATCCCGGAGTTTGTGGCTGCTTACATGGAGTTCGTTAAGGCCCGTTCTGGCAATCTTCTTCACAACGGACACGGAAACGCAGCAGGAATCATTGTGGGTGTCTGCCGGGAGATTGAGGGATACCTTTGGCAGCAACCTGAAGTTTTCGAAGAGCGGGTCGCGCAGTTTGCAAAAAATCGTCCGTGGCACACGCTTTGCCAGCAAACGGTGGCAGTTTGCAAATCGTGGCAGGCCGCCTCTGCCGGAAAGAAATCTCGCGATCCCAAAGAGCTTCTGCAGCCGTTGTTCGCGCTGAAAGACATACTGGCTCCATTCAAACGGGCTATTCAGAAGCTTGACTTAGCGGCTGCCGCGGCCGTGCCAGGGTCTGTTCATCAGGCCCTATTCAAGCGCGACGCCCTCATTCTTGGGCTCAGTCTCTTCAACCCATTGCGCCACCGTACGCTGACCATCACAAAGTACATAGCCCCGGGTCAGCAGAGTGATCTCATCAGCAACCTTTTTCAGGCGGAGGACGGCCACTGGTGGCTGCGCTTCGAAAAAGGCGACTTCAAGAACGATGAGTCAAAGCCTGAGGACTATAGGTCCCCGATCACGAAAGGTCTGACACATCGCATCGATGAGTACATCAGCATTTACAGGCCCACCTTGGTTCGCGCGCGGCCGGACTCTTCGTGCCTATTTCCGTCACGGCAGGGAGAGCAGATTCGAGATATTGGCGAGATCGTGAACCGGATTGCTAAGAGCTACATACCTGAGGTTCGTAGACTCCGCCTTCATGCCTTGCGCCATATTGTCGCAACCGACTTTTTGCTGCGGAATCCTGGAAAGTACACCCTCTTGGCAGGGTTGCTGCACGACACCCTAGCGACGGTACTCAAGACCTACGCTCACGGCAAAACGGAATCAGCATTCCGGGCACACGAAGAAAATATGGCAGATTTCTACCAGGGGATTTGATTCTTTACCGAGGCATTGGAAGATTCGCTCTTATGACCTCGCCGCATGATGGAGAACATGACAGCGTCGGAGGCGCGATTCAGCTCTTTTTCCACCAAGATCACACCAACATACTGTAAGCCTAAAGTTGATGCTCAAAGCTGCTCCTCGAAGCGGGTGAACACTTGATCCTCACGCTCGCTGGACCGTCTTCATGCCGCTTTCTTACCTTTCAGCGGGAGTTGCAGTTCCTCAACGTCCAGCGTGAAATTCAGGGGGACCTGAATGGGGTCTTTATCCTGATTCTTGTTGTTGTAGACATCCACATCGGTCTTGAGCTGAAAGCAGTCACCAACGATTTGCTGCCGTCGTTGGCTAAACGACTTGACGAAGTGAGCCCGAGGAGCCTTCTCGTCGTCCATGTCTGCCCACAGCGACATCGTGCGGTCGCCTTGCTTGGACCGGACCGCATGCTTGGCCCGGTAGCGCTGCCCATTCACATCAGTGCGGTACTCCTCACGGAAGTATTGCGAGACGTCTGAAGCAATCGCATCGACCACAGTGCGCACGCTTGGCTTGTGCAGGCCGTTTCTATACGCCCACTCCGCAACCGCATGGGGGTCGAGTAAGCCGTCACCTCCGACCTCGGACTGGTAGCGCTCGATGTATGCCTTGACCTGGTTTCCGTACGCGGACATGTGAATCTCCAATGGCGGTGGTTACTCGGTGAACGATCCCCAGCCGTCGACATCGGCTGAGGGCAATACGAGGGCGCGCACCTTCACCTGGTGCTTGCGAAGGAAATCGTGGCGGTCAAGGCGGCGCTGCAGTTGCCCGACCACCAATCCCGGATGGACTTGGATGCGTTGCGCGAACCGAAGCACTCTTTCCTCAGAGAAGTACGGCTGCACTCGCGCGACGAAGTCATCCAGCTCGGCTTTCGGGACACAGAAGGCGGCCCCTGCGGCATTGGCCAAGCGCTCACACTCGGGCAGGTCAGCTCTTGATTCCCCAACGTCGGTGTCAATGACCGCGCGGTTCTGTGCCTTGCCATCCTCGCGCAGAACATGCTCAAGCTCATGGCGAAGCACAAACCAGAAGTTGTCGATGCGGTCGAAACGCAGCGTCATGCCGACAACTGGCTTATTGCTGTCCAGCCAAAAGCAAGCACCGTCCATCTTCGACCCGGCCAACGACTCAACAAAGACCAGCCGAACACCGGCTTCTGAGAGGATGTGCGGGACATTGCGAATCTCTTCGGGAGCGAGGATCAGCGCCCGTAGCTTTTCGATGGCCAACAGCAACTTTGCCTTCGAATACGTCGGCACAACCTGCTGACTTGCGATGGCACGCACCCGAAACAGCCATGCGAGCTGCAGCGGTGTGGTGTCTGTCAGGGCGTGCGTCTTCTTCGCGGCGTGGCTCAGCTGAGGGGTCGACGTGACATCCGCGATGTCGAAGAACTCGCAGAAGCGCTGCTCCATGACTTCGATGCTCTCGCTGGCCCGCACCCATCCACGGCGCAGCATCTCGCGCACGGGAAACTGGGTGTACAGACGAGCTTTGCGTGCCACGTTATCGTTGGGAACGGTCACCTTGGAGAGTTGGAACTGGCTCTCCAGGTTCATCCAATAGTCTGGCGACGTGCCAAAGGCCTCCCCAAGCCCTTTGGCCGTTTCTGGCGTGATGGCTCGCTTGCCTGCGATGAGCTCGCTCACGAGTCGTGGCGGGCGATCCAAGATGTCAGCCAACTCCTGCTGGCTCCAGTCCCGCGCCTCGAGCTCCTCTCGCAGGAACTCGCCTGGCGGGAACACTTCCGCGGGTACTCGCGCGTTCATAGGTTCTCCAAAACTTCTAGTGGTAGTCAACGATTTCGACGATGCCAATGACCTTGCAGGGATGGCCTCCGCGGATTTCAAAGACCAAGCGCCACTGCAAGTTCAACCGCACCGAGTGCTGCCCCTGCCGGTCCCCCTTAAGCTTCTCGAAATGCAAAGACTTCAAAGGCATGAAGTCACGCTCATCTCGAAACGCCCGAATCTGCTGCATCCGCTTTCGGAACGCCCGAACGATGTCCTGCGAGAGGCCTGCAGTGAACTGCGGGTCGGTCTCGAGGCGGCCCAGGTCGTCATCGTCGAACTCCACTTCCATATAGCAAATGTATTCGCAACGCCCACAAGCGTCAACACCATCTTTACACATGGTGTAAAGATGGTTCTTTTATATTATTCCGTAGTGGTTACGTCGTAGCGACTTATTGATGCGGGCGCGAATGCCCTGCTTGTTCTGCGACCTCCAATGCGGCCCCCACCGATTACGTTTTCGAGCCACACAAACCGCTTCGTAACTCACACAATCGTGTGAAACGTCCGTAGATTCCGGTAAAGCCTAGCGATCCGGTTACGAGGCGTGAGGCTTCACTGCACCCCTTTACACTAGCTTCCTAGTTGTATTCCAAAATTTTTCATTGAGCACTGCGACCGACAGTGCTAGGACGGTGAAAAAGGTCGCTTACCAAGTGCGGATGAACCAGCGCCCGTCTAATAGTTGGCGACAGTCCGCAAGCTGCCCGGCTTCAAGATGGGAAAAACCTGGCGTTTCAGAGCATGTAGACCTCGGCCACTGGATTGACGCTGAGGCAGCTGCAAGTCCGTCTGAGCCGGGGGCCGGGATCACTTAGCTGGCAAACAACACAAGAGGAAGGGTTCATGAAGCTGGTGCAAAACAGCGGCTCAGACCGCGTGATCGACCTGCTGCTGCCGCACTTGGTGTCAGGCAGCAGGTTGGGCTGCGTCACACCCTCTTTTTCGTTGCATGCCTTTGCAGCGCTTCGCGAAGCCTTGAATGGGCTGGGGCAGGTGCAACTCGTCCTGCCTGCCGACAACGACCCGTTGGAGCTGCTTGGCGGGGATGGTGACCGTGCGCAGCGGAATCGCCTGCAAGCTCGATGGCTGGCGAACCAGTGCGCCCAATGGCTGATGCAGAAGGCAGAGGTGCGCCGCGCGCATGGCCGAGTGCCACAAGGCGCCGCGGTGCTTACGGGCGCCGGCGATGAACCTGCTCAAGTGGTTCTGGGGTCGTTCGCTCTCAGCTCTGAAGGACTGGGCCTGGCTCCAGGCAACCCCCTGAACCTGATCCAGGCCTCGGAGTCGCCCGATGAGGCTCGAACGCTGGCGCGTTGGTTCGACCAGCAGTGGAGCGCGCTGCGGCACCAGCCTGACGGTGCGCAGAGCCTTGTCGATGCCCTCAAGGGCATGGCGGCGCATCGTGCGCCCTTCGAGGTGTACGCGCTGATCCTGCACCACCTGCTCGGCAGTCGCGACGAGGCGCTGGACGAGGACCGCATCGTCAAGGCGGCCACCGGCATCCGAAATACCGTCATCTGGAAGAAGCTCTTCAAGTTCCAGCGCGACGGCGTCGTGGGCGCCATTGACAAGCTGGCTCGTTTCGGCGGTTGCATCATTGCCGACTCAGTGGGTCTGGGTAAGACGTTCGAGGCGCTGGCCATCATCAAGTACCACGAGTTGCGGAACGACCGGGTTCTGGTGCTGGCGCCCAAACGCCTGCGGGACAACTGGACGCTCTACAAGGCCAACGACCGCCGCAACATCCTGGCCGCCGACCGACTCAACTACGATGTCTTGAACCACACCGACCTCTCGCGTGACGGCGGCCAGTCCGGCGACATCGACCTGGCTCACGTGAATTGGGGCAACTACGACCTGGTTGTCATCGACGAGTCGCACAACTTCCGCAACAAGAAGTCCCCCAAACAAGGTTCCGAGACCCGTTACCACCGGCTGATGCGCAAGATCATCCGCGAGGGGGTCAAGACCCGGGTGCTGATGCTCTCGGCCACGCCGGTCAATAACCGCCTGTCCGACCTGCGCAACCAGATCGCCTTCGCCACCGAGGGTGACGACGCCGCCCTGCAAGACCACGGCATCGCCAGCATCGAACAGACCACCCGCAAGGCGCACATTCAGTTCAACCGCTGGCTGGACCTTCCCGAGGAGGAGCGCCTCCCCGGCCGCCTGGTCGAGATGCTGGGCTTCGACTACTTCACGCTGCTGGATCACCTGACCATCGCCCGTTCGCGGCGGCACATCGAGCGCTACTACGGCACAGAGGAGACGGGTCGCTTCCCGGAGCGTCGCGCGCCCATCAACATCAAAGCCGATGTCGACACCGCAGGTCAGTTCCGGGCCATTCGCGACATCAACCTTGAGATTCGACGACTTAACCTGGCCTCCTATGCGCCGATGCGCTATGTCCTGCCCCACAAGGCGCAGGCCTATGACGCCAAGTACAGCACCGAAATCCGCGGCGGCGAGAGTATCTTTCGGCAGGCTGACCGTGAAGAGAGCCTGATCCACCTGCTGCGCGTCAACGTGCTGAAGCGCATGGAGAGCGCGGTTTCCTCCTTTGCGCTGACCATCCAGCGCCAGCTCAAGGACGTGGAAACCACGCTGGCCCGTATCGACGGGCATGTGGCAGATGCCGACGAGATTGAAGAGTTGGACATCGCCGATGTCGACATCGACGACCCGGCCTTCGAGCAATTGTTGGTCGGCCGCAAGGTCAAGGTGCTGCTCAGCGATGTGGACCTGCACCGCTGGAAGCAGGACCTCATCGAGGACCGCAACCGGCTGGACAACCTGCTCCAGGCTGCCCAGCAGGTGGACGCGGCCCGCGACGCCAAGCTGGCCAAGCTGCGCGAAGTGATCGAGCGCAAATGCCGCGAGCCCATCAACGTGGTGGGGGGCAAGGCTAACCGCAAGATCATCGTCTTCACCGCGTTCTCCGACACGGCGCAGTACCTCTACGCCCAGTTGGCACCGTGGACCAAGGAGAAGCTGGGGCTTGAGTCCGGACTGATAACCGGCTCAGCGGGCATCCAGTCCACACTTCCCGGCCTGCGCAAGAGCATGAGCAGCGTGCTATCTGCCTTCGCGCCTCGCGCCAAGGAACGCCCAGCCGAGCTTGCCAAAGAAGGCGAAATCGACCTGCTGATTGCCACCGATTGCATCAGCGAAGGCCAGAACCTGCAGGATTGCGACTGGCTCGTCAACTACGACATCCACTGGAACCCGGTGCGCATCATTCAGCGCTTCGGGCGCGTGGATCGCATCGGCTCGCCGAACCAGAGCGTCCAGCTCGTCAATTTCTGGCCCAACATGGAACTGGAGGAGTACATCGGCCTGGAGCAGCGCGTCAGCGGACGAATGGTGCTGCTGGACGTGTCGGCTACAGGCGAAGAGAACCTGATCGAGCAGCAGTCAGGCAATCCGATGAACGATCTGGAGTACCGGCGCAAGCAGTTGTTGAAGCTGCAGGACACGGTCATCGACATCGAAGACCTCTCCAGCGGCGTCTCCATCACCGACCTTACGCTGACCGACTTCCGCATCGACCTGGCCGAGTTCCTGAAGGAGCACCCTGGCGTGCTGGACGAGGCACCGCTCGGCACCTATGCCGTCACCTCCACCATCGACGCCGACATCCCGCCCGGCATCGTCTTCTGCCTGCGGGCCGAAGGCGCGGCTGCTGCCAAGGGCGCTGCATCGGACTACCCGCTGGCGCCGATCTACCTCGTGCACGTGGCCGATGATGGCGTCGTCCTGCTGCCGTACCCGCAGGCCAAGCGCGTCATGGACCGGCTCAAGCGTGTGGCGCTCGGCCGTGAGCTGCCGGACGAAGGTGCGTGTGCCCGCTTCGACCGGCAGACTCGCCAAGGCGAGGACATGCGCTATGCGCAGAAGCTGTTGGCAGCGGCCATTGCCTCGGTCGTTGGCAAGGCTGAAGAGCGTGCTGTGGCCAGCTTGTTCGCGCCGGGCGGCACGCACGCCATGAAGGGCGAGTTCGCGGGGGCCAACGACTTCGAGGTGCTGGCTTTCATGGTCATCCTGCCCGGAAGCACCCAACCCCTAGGGGGCGCCGCGTGAGCGACGCGGTGCGCGCTCTGCACGAGGCCATCGCAGCCTCCCTGGCCCTGCCGCCGAGCTGCAGTGTGGACCAGCGCGTGCCCAAGAAGATGCTGGCGGAGTATGGAGGTGCCACCGCGGCCGACCGCCGCCTACTTACGGACGGCATCGACGAGGCCCATTGGCTGGCCGCCATCAAGCCTGCGACGACCGCCATTCCGACGTGGCGGGACGAGGTGCGAGAGTATCTGGAGCTTGCCGTGCTGAGCATGGCGGTGCGTTCCACCCACGCCCAACCGGCCCAGTTGCAGCGCCTGGCCGAGCTTGTGCACCGGGCCGTGCCCTACCCGGTGGTGCTGATCGTGAGCACGCCAGATACGGTGGCCCTGAGCCTGTCGCACAAGCGCACGGCCCAGAACGAGGCGTTGCGAGTGGTCTTGGACGGCGATGTCGTGAGCTTCCAGTTCAGCGATGAGGTGCCGGATGGGTTGCTGGATGCCTTGGCGCTTGGGCAGCAGCCTCAGCAAGACCTGAAGGCGCTATACCAAGGCTGGATGGACACCCTGTTGGCCGCCCAGGTGGCGCGAGTGACAGGGCACTTCCGTACGGACCCCACAACCGACCAGGCCGCCATGCGGCGGATCGCCTTAACCGAACACCGGCGACTGGAGGCGGAGGCCGCCCGCTTGCGGGCCCTGGCTGGCACAGAAAGCCAGATCGCCAAGCGCGTGGACCAGAACCTGGCCTTACAGCGGCTGCATGCCGAGCTGGCAGCGGTGCGTGCCCGGCTCCAATGACACAACAAGAACAGACACATTTATGACGAACTCGAACATGCAGAAGATTGCCGTCGGCGCGTCCGAGGCGCAGTCCGCCGACCTGGTGGCCGACAACATCGCCCAGCTGAAGGCCTTGTTCCCCGAGCTTGTCACCGAAGGCCCCAAGGGCGCCGCCATCAACCTGGACGTCCTCAAGGCCCTGGTGGGCGACGCCACGGTCACCGATGCCGACGAGAAGTACGGCCTGAACTGGCACGGCAAACGCCGGGCGCGCCAACTGGCCCTGACGCCCAGCACTGGCACGCTGCGCCCTTGCCCCGAGGAGAGTGTGGACTGGGGCAACACCCAGAATCTGATGATCGAGGGCGACAACCTGGAAGTGCTAAAACTGCTGCAGAAGAGCTATGCCGGCAAGGTCAAGCTGATCTACATCGACCCGCCGTACAACACAGGCAAGGATTTCGTTTACCCGGACAACTTTCAGGACAACGTCAAAAACTATCTCCAACTGACGGGTCAGGTTGATAGTGGTCGGTTGATTAGCAGCAATGCCGAGTCCAACGGACGCTTTCATACCGACTGGCTTAACATGATCTATCCCAGGCTGAAGATTGCCCGGGACCTTCTTCACGATGAAGGGGTGCTGTTCGTGACTATCGACAGCACAGAACTGGACAATCTCACGTCAGTTCTGAAGGAACTGATGGGGCCCGAGAACTTTGCGACGACCTTCATTTGGGAAAAGCGGAGGTCAAGAGAGAACAGAAAGGCCTTTAGCGTCAATCATGACTACGTGGTTTGCGTGGCGAAGAACAAAGATGTCTTTGACACCGTGCGCGGCATGTTGCCTCTCACCGACGAAGCACGAAACAGATACACGAACCCCGACGGCGATGCTCGAGGGGTGTGGCAGTCTGTAGCAATCACAGCGCAGGCGGGGCATGGAACGAAGTCCCAGTTTTATACGATCACAACGCCGAGTGGACGTCAGGTCGATCCGCCATCGGGAAACTGCTGGCGCTTTACCAAGGAAAAACTGGGTGAACTGATACAAGACAACCGCATCTGGTTTGGCCAGGATGGGGGGAATGTACCGCGCCAAAAAATGTTCTTGTCAGAGCAGGACGAGGGGCTGACCCCACATACGTTGTGGACAGCAGACGAGGTGGGCACTACCGACTCTGCGAAACGCGCTTTGAACGCTCTTTTCGACGGAATGGCGGTGTTCGACACACCCAAGCCGGTCGAGCTTATCCAGCGAATGGTTGGCATTGCAAGTGGGGAGGATGGTTTGGTCTTGGACTTCTTCGCCGGTTCTGGAACCACTGCGGAAGCAGTAGTTCGGCAGAACGCGATGGACGGAGGCAGCAGGCGCTATATCTTGGTTCAATTGCCCGAGCCACTTGATCCGGATGACAAGGATCAGAAGATCGCTGCCGATTTTTGCGACACGCTCGTGAAGCCCCGCAACATCGCGGAGTTGACGAAAGAGAGACTCCGTCGAGTCGGAGCCAGAGTTAAGGCAGAGATTCCTTTGTCTACTGGGGATGTTGGGTTCCGCGTTTTCAAGTTGAATACATCAAACATCCGCGCATGGAATCCTGATCCTGCAGACCTGGATCAGATGCTTCTGGACCACCAAGACCACCTAGTCAAAGATCGGACAGAGGCAGACGTTGTCTACGAGCTGCTCCTTAAGCTCAGCCTTGACCTCTGCGTTCCTATGCAGCAGCGGGCTATCGAAGGCAAGGCCGTATACGCAGTCGGCGCCGGCGTGCTGCTGGCCTGCCTGGCCGAAAGCATCACTGCCGTCGAGGTGGAAACGCTGGCCGAAGGTATCGTCCAGTGGCACCAGCAACTCGCGCCGACCGGCGAGACCACCTGCGTGTTCCGCGACAGCGCCTTCGCCGACGACGTGGCCAAGACCAACATGGCTGCCATCCTGCAGCAGCACGGCATCCAGAACGTGCGGAGCCTCTGACCATGGCCGTACCCGACCGCCCGAAGCTGTACCACATCTGCCACGTGGACCGGCTGCCGTCCATCATTGCCAGCGGCGGTCTGCTCTCCGACGCGGCTGTGGTGCAGGCTGCGGCGCCCGGGACGGTCATCGGCATGAACCACATCAAGCAGCGCCGGATGACGGAGCTGCAGCTGATGAGCCACCCGGGCTTATACGTGGGACAGTGCGTGCCTTTCTACTTCTGCCCGCGCTCGGTCATGCTCTACCTGATCCACAGGCAGAACGCGGACCTGGCCTACAAGGGTGGACAAGGGCCCATCGTGCACCTTGAAGCCGATCTGCACGCGACTGTGACCTGGGCCAATGCCCAGGGGCTGCGATGGGCGTTCACGCTCTCGAACGCTGGGGCGCGCTACTTTGAAGACCGCGCCGACCTTGGCCGGCTGGGCGAAGTGGACTGGAATGCGGTGGCTGCCCGCAACTGGAGTGCCCAGAAGGAAGGCAAGCAGGCGGAGTTCCTGCTGGAGCGGGGCTTCCCCTGGCAATTTATTGAACGCATTGGGGTGCTGTCGCAGCCCATTGCTAACCAGGTTGCACATGCGCTGCCCGTTGGAGGCCACAGGCCCACGGTGGAGTTCATGCCTGCCTGGTACTACTGAATCGGAGACTGACCATGATCGAACTCACCAGTGGTGACATCCTGAAGGACGACTCGGATGCCATCGTGAACACGGTGAACTGTGTCGGCATTATGGGCCGCGGCATTGCGCTGCAGTTCAAGAACGCCTGGCCGGAAAACTTCAAGGCCTACAAGGCGGCCTGCGACCGCGAGGAGGTACAGCCGGGCCGCATGTTCATCTACGACACGGAGCAACTGACCGCCCCGCGCTACATCGTCAACTTCCCAACCAAGCGCCACTGGAAGGGCAAGAGCCGCATGCAGGACATCGACGCCGGCCTTGAGGCGCTGGTGCGCGAAGTTGCGCTCCTGGGCATCCGCTCGATAGCCATCCCGCCGCTGGGCAGTGGCCTGGGCGGGCTGGAGTGGGACGAGGTGCGCCCGCGCATCGAGGCCGCCATGCAGGCGCTGCCCGATGTGCGTGTCCGCCTCTATGAGCCCAAGGGAGCCCCGCAGGCGGACAAGATGCAGCACAGCCGCGAGGTGCCCCGCATGACGGCCGGCCGGGCGGCGCTCGTCGAGCTGATGAACCGTTATGTGCAAGGTCTGCTCGACCCAGCCATTTCGCTGCTGGAAGTGCACAAGCTGATGTACTTCATGCAGGAGGCGGGCGAGCCGCTGCGCCTCAGCTACGTGAAGGCGCCGTATGGCCCGTACGCGGAGAACCTTCGGCATGTGCTGCAGAAGATCGAGGGGCACATGGTGGCGGGGTACGCCGACGGTGGCGATGACCCCACCAAGCCATTGACCGTGGTGCCCGGAGCCATCGAGGAGGCAGGGGCCTTCCTGGGTGAGCATGTGGATACCCGCGCGCGTTTCGACCGCGTCGGTGATCTGGTTGAGGGCTTCGAGACGCCGTTCGGGCTGGAGCTTCTGGCGACCGTGCACTGGGTGGCTTCCCACACGGTCGCAGGTGCGGTCGTTGAAGACGTTGTCCGGGAGACGCATGCCTGGAACGACCGGAAGAAGCAGTTCACCACGCGGCAGATCGGTATTGCATTGAACGTGCTCGATGCCAAGGGCTGGCTGCCTGCCGCAGAACAGGTGGGTGCATGAAGCTGCATTTCGAGCCCGATCTGGATTACCAGAAGCAGGCCATCGAGTCGGTCTGCGACTTGTTCCGAGGTCAGGAGGTCTGCCGAACGGAGTTCACCGTCACGATGCGCCTGCCTGAGCAACAGCTCCCCTTGGGTGTAGCCGAAACCGACCTGGGCGTGGGCAACCGCCTGACCCTTCTCGATGACCAGTTGCTGAAGAATTTGCAGGACGTCCAAATGCACAACGGCCTGGCGCCAGCCGGAACGCTGGCCTCTGGCGATTTCACTGTCGAGATGGAGACTGGCACAGGGAAGACCTATGTCTACCTCCGCACGATCTTCGAGCTAAACAAGCGCTACGGCTTCACCAAGTTCGTCATCGTCGTGCCATCGGTGGCCATCAAGGAAGGCGTCTACAAGTCGCTGCAGATCACCGAGGAGCACTTCAAGGCCCTGTACGCCGGCGTGCCGGTGGACTTCTTCCTGTACGACTCGGCCAAGCTGGGGCAGGTGCGCAACTTCGCCACCAACTCGGCCATCCAGGTGATGGTGGTGACGGTCGGAGCCATCAACAAGAAGGACGTCAACAACCTCTACAAGGACAGCGAGAAGACCGGTGGCGAGAAACCCATCGACCTGATCCGGGCCACGCACCCCATCGTCATCGTCGACGAACCGCAGAGCGTGGACGGCGGCCTGGGCGGCGCGGGCAAGACTGCGCTGGATGCGATGAACCCGTTGTGCACCTTGCGCTACTCGGCCACTCATGCCGACAAGCACCACATGGTGTTCCGGCTGGACGCAGTGGATGCCTACGAGCGCAAGCTGGTCAAGCAGATAGAGGTGGCGGCGGCCACCGTTAAGGACGCCTTCAACAAGCCCTATGTGCGGCTGGTGGGCGTCACCAACAAGCGCGGCCGCATCAGCGCGCAGCTGGAACTGCATGTGCAAGAGGCTTTCGGGCCGAAGCCGAGGGAGGTCTCGGTCAGCGACGGCGACGATCTGCAGCAGGTCACCAAGCGCGCGATCTATGCCGACTTCCGCGTCGGCGAAATCAACACGGCCAAGGGCTCCGAGTTCGTCGAGCTGCGCTACCCCGGCGGCGAGGTGGCGCTGACCATCGGCCAAGCGCTCGGCGGCGTGGACGAGTTGGCTGTGCAGCGGGAGATGATCCGCCGCACGATTCGCGAGCATCTGGAGAAAGAGAAGCTGCTGCGACCCAAGGGGATCAAGGTGCTGTCGCTGTTCTTCATCGAGTCGGTGGATCGCTACCGCAAACTCGATGCACAAGGCCAGGCGGTGAAGGGCGACTACGCGCGCATCTTCGAGGAAGAGTACCACCGCGCGGCCAAGCTGCCCAGCTACCAGAGCCTGTTCGCTGAGGTTGACCTGACGACGGCTGCCGAGGAGGTGCACAACGGCTATTTCTCCATCGACAAGAAGGGGGGCTGGACAAAGACGGCCGAAAACAACGCGGCCGGTCGCGAGAACGCGGAGCGGGCCTACAACCTCATCATGAAGGAGAAGGAGCGGCTGCTGGACTTCGCCACGCCGCTGAAGTTCATCTTCAGCCACTCGGCCCTCAAGGAAGGCTGGGACAACCCCAACGTCTTCCAGATTTGCGCGCTGCGCGAGATGGGCTCCGAGCGCGAGCGCCGCCAGACCATTGGCCGCGGCCTGCGCCTGTGCGTGAACCAGGCGGGGGAGCGGGTACGCGGCTTCGACGTCAACCGCCTGACCGTCATCGCGACCGAGTCGTACGAGGACTTCGCGGAGAACCTGCAGAGGGAAATCGAGGCCGACACGGGCATCCGCTTCGGCATCGTCGAGCCGCACCAGTTCGCAGGCATTCCGGTGGCCGGCGCTGACGGGCAGGTGACGGCCCTCGGGGTGGAGCAGTCCAAGCTGTTGTGGGAACACTTGAAGGCTGCTGGACACATTGACGCCAAGGGCAAGGTGCAGGACTCGCTCAAGCAAGCCCTGAAGGACGGCACGCTCGCATTGCCCGATGCGTTCGCCGCACAGCGAACACAGGTGCTGGAGCTGCTGCGCAAGGTGAGCGGTCGCCTAGAGGTGAAGAACGCGGACGAGCGGAAGACGGTGGCGTTGCGCAAGGGCGCAGATGGCAAGGCGATCACACTGGGCGAGGAGTTCAAGGCCTTGTGGGACCGCATCAAGCACAAGACCACCTACCGGGTTCAGTTCGACAACGCGAAGCTGCTTCAAGACTGCACGAAGGCGTTGCGCGATGCGCCGCCGATCCCCAAGGCGCGCCTGCAATGGCGCAAGGCCGACATCGCCATCGGCAAGGCCGGAGTCGAGACCAAGGAGCAAAAGGACGGCGCTTACACCGTCGGGCTGCACGAGTCCGGCATCGAGCTGCCAGACCTGTTGACGGACCTGCAGGACCGCACCCAACTGACGCGCCGCAGCTTGGTCACCATCTTGACCGAGTCGGGGCGCTTGGATGACTTCCGCCGCAATCCGCAGCAGTTCATCGAGCAGACGGCCGAGCAGATCAACCGCTGCAAGCGCCTCGCGCTGGTCGACGGCATCAAGTACCAGAAGCTGGGTGACCAGCAGGTATACGCCCAGGAGCTGTTCGAGCAGCAGGAGCTGACCGGTTACCTGAAGAGCATGCTGCAAGACACGGCCAAGTCCATCCACGAGCATGTGATCTACGACTCCGCCACCGAGCGCGACTTCGCCCAAGCGCTGGAGTCCAACCAGGACGTAATGCTGTACGCCAAGCTGCCCAACTGGTTCAAGGTGCCCACCCCGTTAGGCAACTACAACCCGGACTGGGCCGTTCTGCTGCAGAAGGACGGCGTGCAACGCCTGTACTTCGTGGTGGAGACGAAGAGCAGCCTGTTTGCCGACGATCTGCGTGACAAGGAGTGGGCCAAGATCGAGTGCGGCCGCGCTCACTTCGCAGCACTGGCGACGGGAGAAAACCCGGCGCGCTACTTGGTGGCGAGGTCCTTCGATGATGTGCTGCAGTCGGTAATCTGACGTGCTGCCGGCACGAGAGGCCGCTTCTCGAGCGAGTGAGACCGAGCCAAACAGTGAGCCTGGTTTTTTCTATCGCGCAGCGCTGGTAGACGATCATCGAAGCTCACCAATGGTGGCAATCCCGCACGAGGGTCATATGTCTAAGCTTTCACCCATAGCTCGAGAGGCTTCAAGATGCACGATCAACGCTCTCATTGCCGCTTCTGCATAGGTTGTACCCAAGTGGCGTGTTGAGCCGATTGCACAAACTGCCATACCGTCTGCAACACTTAAAGTTGCGCCCATTGCCTGGGCCATATCGAGCGGCACATGGGAATAGTCAGCATGGAAAGACGAGTGCGTCGGTGGCAATTGGCCACCGAAAACCGCAATCCTCTCAGTTCCGGCATCTTCCCACCGAAGTGCAAACGGTCCTCCCGGTGATCCAAGCATTTCGAACTCGGCAGCCTTCGCGAAAAGATATTCCAGGTGTACACCGGCCGGTGGCGGGCGAGGGTTAGACATCGAAGCGTTTCCTTTTTTCTCGGTCATCAAATGGTTGATATGACTATTTGTGATTAGTCTATTTTGGACTATTCCAAGATGGACTAGACGATCTCGGGGTTTCAGGGCTGGACCTCCGATGCAAAAGTCAATTCACACACAGGAGTACGCCGCGTTCCTCCGCCTATTGCGTCAGGCTCGCGAAGACCGAGGAGTTACGCAGAACCGCCTAGCTGATCTGATGGAAGCCACACAAACCTTCGTGAGTAAATGCGAACGAGGAGAGCGCCGACTAGATGTCGTAGAGCTTCGGCAATGGTGTGTTGCCCTGGGCGTGGAGTTCACCGATTTCATTCGGCAATTAAACGATCTTAGCAAGGGGCCACAAAGGCGGTCGGAAGCTGACTAAGTTCCGATGCCTGACAGGCAATGGAGGAACACGGTGTGCCCGCGATTAGCCGACCGCTCCCCCACCAGGCCGGCTGCACGCCCTCTAATGAGTCCAAGAGCATGCAACGCAGTAACTTTCACAGCACTGGCCGGGTCCTACGTGGTTCCTGCGGAAGTTGCTGCAAAATGATATAGATGTCCGTGGAAGTTCCTGGACTTCGATGGACATGAAAAAAGCCCTAAGCTGTTGAAGCTTAAGGCTTTTTAGACGTTCTCGGACAAGCGAAGAACTGTTTATGGTGGCCTGGGGCGGAATCGAACCACCGACACAAGGATTTTCAATCCTCTGCTCTACCGACTGAGCTACCGGGCCTAAGCCTCAAATTATAACCAGAAAAAAGAGGCGTTCTGAAACTCTGACGACTTAATTGCGTTTGCCGCGGCCCAGGTCCACGCCGAGCTGGCGCAGCTTGCGGTACAGGTGGGTGCGCTCCAGGCCCGTTTTTTCGGCCACTCGTGTCATGGAGCCGCCTTCGCGCGCCAGGTGGAATTCGAAGTACGCCTTCTCGAAACCGTCGCGGGCTTCACGCAGCGGCCGGTCCAGATCGAAGCCCTGGTGCGCATGCGGGCCGGGGTCTTTCGTCACCACGGGCAAGGCCGCCACCGGAGCGCCCTGTGCCTCGGGTGCGATTGGGATGGCAGCAGCGGGCGGTGGGGTGGCGGCCGCCGTGGTGGCCGATGCCGCCGGCTGGGCGGCGCTGCGCGCCAGGCCCTGTTCGACCGCTTTGAGGAGCTTCTGCATCGTGATGGGCTTTTCCAGGAAGGAAAAGGCGCCGATGCGGGTGGCTTCGACCGCGGTGTCGATGGTGGCGTGGCCGCTCATCATGATGACCGGCATGGTCAGCGTGCCGGCCATGGCCCATTCCTTGAGGAGCGAGACGCCATCGGTATCGGGCATCCAGATATCGAGGAGCACGAGGTCGTACGCATTGGCGGCACGGGCGGCGCGGGCCTGCGTGGCGTTCTCTGCGAGGTCCACGCTGTGCCCTTCATCGTTCAGAATTTCCGACAACAGGTCACGGATGCCCAGTTCGTCGTCGACCACCAGAATGTTTGCCATGGGTTTTGATCAGCCTCGCGATACGTTTCCAAGTGTTGTTAATGTGCCACCACGTGGCCAGGGGCGAATGATAGCGACACTTGCGCGCCCAGCACCACCCCTTCTTCCACCCGATTGACAAGATCGACACGGGCCCCATGCTCGTCGGCGATCTTCTTCACTACAGCAAGTCCCAGGCCAGTGCCTCGCGGCTTGGTGGTTACATACGGTTCGAAGGCGCGCTGAAGGATGTGGTTGGGAAATCCGGTTCCGCTGTCGGTCACCGTCAGCCGCACGCGCCGCGACGACTGGCTCCAGCGCGTGGTGATGCGCACGGGTGCGCCGGCGGCCCCGCCCTGCTCGCGGGTGGGCTCGCTGGCGTCCTGCGCGTTCTGCAGCAGGTTGTGGATGACCTGGCGCAGTTGCTGGGCATCGCCCGCGATCTCGGGGCAACGGGGATCGAGTTCGGCCTCCACGGGCACGGTCGCGTTCTCGGCGCCGTAGAGCTGCAGCACGTCGGTGACGAGGGCGTTCAGGTCGAGCGCATGCAATTCCGCAGCGGGCAGGCGGGCATAGTCGCGAAACTCGTTGACCAGCCGCTTCATCGCATCCACCTGATCGACGATGGTGCGCACGGATTTGGTCAGCACGGCCTGCTCGGCATCCGGCAGCTTGCCGGAGAGCTTCATCTCCAGGCGCTCGGCGGACAGCTGGATCGGTGTGAGCGGGTTCTTGATTTCATGGGCCAGGCGCCGGGCGACTTCGCCCCAGGCCTGTGCACGCTGGGCCGAGACGATTTCGGAGATGTCGTCGAACACCAGGAGGCGCAACGCGTTGGGCAGCTCCGCCCCCCGGGCCACCAGGCTGGTGCCATTGGCGGCCACGCCCGAGGCGGGCGAGCCGTAAAGGTCGAAGGAATGCTGCCAGTGGTCCAGTCCATGCTGCTCGCGGTCGCCCAGGAAGGCCTCGAAGTGGCCCTGCACGGCACTGGCGAATTCGGCCAGCCCGGGCACGTCGGCCAGCGGCCGGCCTTCGAAGGCGGCCATCGGGGCCCGCAGGATGCGGGTGGCGCCGGGGTTGGTGGAGCGGATGCGCCCCTCGGCGTCCAGCACGATCACGCCCGCGGTGAGGTTGTCCAGAATGGTCTGCAAGTGGGCCCGCGCCGCATCGACCTCGCCCATGCTGTGCTCGACGGCGGTGCGGGCGTCGGACAACTGCTGGGTCATCACGGCGAAGGAGCGGGTCAGCCCGCCCAATTCATCGTTGCCCTGCAGCACGGCCTTGGGGCTCAGGTTGCCCGATGCGACCTCGCGCACGCCCTCGGCAAGCACCAGCAGGGGGCGTGCCAGTTGGCGGCCCAGCAGCACGGCGAGCAGCACGGCCCCGAAGACGGCCAGGAACAGGCTCAGGGTGAGCGTGCCGATGTACATGCGCCGCAACCCTTCGCGGGCCAGGGCGCGCTCCTGGTACTCCCGGTTGGCTTCCTGCACGGCGATGGCGTTGGACACCAACACCTGCGGCAGCCGCAGCGTGGCCTGCAGGTAGCGGGGTTCCACCAGGAGCCCGACGCTGGCGTTGCCGACGGCCACGAGGGTCTTGACCCGCGCGTTCTGCACGGCAGCGGGGTCGGCGATGTCGTCCAGCCCCTCGATCTGGAAGGTGGCGCGCTGCTGGCGCGCGTTGCGCAGCAACTGGGCGCTGGGCCGCTCGGGGCTGAGATCGAACCGGGATTGCCCGGCACTGGCCACCGGCTGGCCCGCCGTGCTGAACAGCACCACGTCGCTGGCCCCCAGCTGGTCGCGGATGCGTTCGAGCACCACGCCGGCCGCCGCGTCGGGCACCTGCGCCAGTTGGCTGCTGGCGGTGCGTGTTTGCATGGCCATGTCGCTGGCGATCGTGTCCAGCGTGACCCGGGCCAGGCTGACGCCGGCGGACAGGGCGCCCTCCACCTTCACGTCGAACCAGCTTTCGATGGAGCGCGACACGAACTGGTAGGAGACCACATAGATCAGCAGACCGGGCAGCAGCCCCACGACCGCAAAGATGCCCGCCAACTTGACCAGCAGGCGGCTGCCAAACCGCCCCCGCCGCAGCCGCACCGCCAGGCGCACCACGACCCACACCAGCACGGCGAGCAGCAGCACGGCCACCAGGACGTTCAGGCCGAACAGCCAGGCGTAGTTGCGCTCATACAGCGCGCGGTTGTTGGTGGCGACGGTGAGCAGGAAAAGCAGCACCAGCCCGATCGCGCACATGATCGCCACGCCCACTCCCAGGGCCCAGCGGGAGGCACGGGCCTGCTGGGGCGTGCGGGGAACGCTGTGGTCGTCGGTCATGGCGCGCGCTCGGCCACGGCGCGCACGCTGCGCGACAGCATCAGGTCCCAGCCCGAGCGTCCCACCGCGCCGATCTGGAACGGGCGGGGCAGTTGGGACATGTCGAGGCGGAACTGGAAATGCACGGTATACGGCCCGCCGGAGACCTCGTCCGCGTCGGCGATCTTCCAGCGGCTGATGCGCTGCATGGCGGAAAGCGCGTCGCCCAGTTCGTCGAAGTTCTGGCCCAGGGCAACCCCCAGCCCGGTGTTGGCGAACGGCGTGGCGGACTGATTGAGGCGCCACCGGCGCGTGAGCGGCTGGTAGCTCAGGCGCAGGTAGCGCACCGAGTGGGCCACCGCCTTGTCGTACCAGTACCAGCGCTCGCGAACCACATCGGCCTCGGCCACGAAGTACATCGAGATGCCCTTGTAGAGGGCATCTTCCGCCAGCTCGGGCAGGTCGAAGTGCAGCGTGGTCGACAGGTACAGGCCCTCGTCGTTGGCTTCGACGCGCAGGTCGCCCGCGTCGGGCTGCGCCAGCACCGCCGGGGACCACAGCGCCAGCCACATGCACAGCAACGCAGCCACGGCCACCGAAAGCCACGCGGCAGGGCGCGAAGCGGTCCGTTCAGCCGGCATGTTTTTGCAACAGCGCGTAAAAGAATCCGTCATGGTCACCCGGACGATTCTCCGAGACGCCGCCGCTTTCGTCCGGTTTGCCGGGTATTAAATGGCCGGGAGATGGCAGCAAACGGGCGTCGGTGTTGCGCGCAAGAAACGTTTGCACCTGTGCTTCACCCTCGGCACGAAACACGGAGCAGGTGCAGTAGAGCAGCCTCCCGCCGGGCCGCAGCAACGGCCAGAGCGTGGCGAGCAGGCGGGCCTGCTGCTGGGCCAGTTGCTCGATGTCGGACTCGCGCCGCAGCCAGCGCACATCGGGGTGACGTCGGACGATGCCCGAGGCCGTGCATGGCGCATCCAGCAAGATGGCATCGAACCGCCCGCCCCCACTGGCGTCCAGCCACCCGTCCTGCGGCCGTGCCGCATCGGCCACGAGGACCTGGGCCCGCACCCCCACCCGGTCCAGCGTTTCGTGGATGCGGGTGGCGCGGTCGGCGTCGATTTCAAGCGCCACGACCTGCATCGGCGAGGCGGCACCCGCGTATTCGAGCAAGTGCGCGGTCTTGCCGCCGGGCGCGGCGCAGGCGTCCAGCACGCGCAGCGGCTGCGACAGGTCCAACCCCTCCAGCAGCAGCGGCGCCGCCATCTGGGCCGCGGTGTCCTGCACCGAGACGTGGCCGTCTGCAAAGGCCGGCAGTTGCTGCACGGCCACCGGGCGGTCCAGGACGATGCCGAACGGCCCTGCGGGAAATGCTTCCAAATTAATAGCAGAAAGCCCTAGTAAATATTGCGCTGGAGTCGTTTTTTTGCACATTGACCCGGAGCGCCATCGGCGCGTGGGCATTGTTGGCCTGCAGGATCTGCTGCCAGTGCTGCGGGTGGTCCTTGCGCAGCCGGGCGATCCACCAGGCCGGGTGGTTCCACTGGGCGACCGGATCGCCGTCGGTGGCGGCCACCAGCGCATCGCGTTCGCGCAGAAAGCGGCGCAGGCAGGCATTCAGGAACGGCGCCTGCGCTTGCGATGCCGGGTTGCGCTTGGCCGCTTCCACCGCCTGATTGACGAGGGTGAACGCCTCGTAAGGCGCCTCGTCGGGCGACCAGGCCAGCGCCAGGGCCGTGCACAGCAGGGCGTCGGCCCGTGGCGGTGGGTTGCGCGGCGCCAGTTGCTTGCGCAGCGCCTGCGCCCGGCCCAGGTTGCGCAGCACCTGGAACAACAGCGCCTGCACCCCGGGCCGCAAGCCCGGCTCGACCGCGGCCAGGGCCC